>NZ_JBSFNN010000017.1:0-106074 GCF_053587115.1 Streptomyces sp. NPDC003697 | reverse complement strand
CCAGGAACGCCCCGCGGTCGATGACCATGTCGATCTCGTCGGCGCCCGCCGCGACGGCCTCCCGCACGTCGGCCCGTCGGGAGCTCGGCTGCCCCGTGTCAGCCGCCTCCGCCGCATCCGCCGCCACCCCCGCACGACGAACCGCCGCCGCCGCAGGAGGAGGATCCGCCACCGCACGAGGAGTGGCCTCCGCCCCCGCAGGAGTGGTGGCCGCCGGAATGCCCCCCGCCCGAGTGGTGGCCACCGGAGTGGTGACCACCGGAACGGTCGTCGCCGGACGACCCGCCCACGTCCCCGGCCGCGACCCACCACGCGGCACCGGTGTCACTGCTGCTGCCGCCGCCGCGCAGACCGGTGCCGCGGCCGCGGGCGCTGCTGCCGCGGTACGGCCCCCGCGGCCGGCCGACACGGCGGTTCCTGCGGACGTTCCTCCGTACGGCGGACACCAGTACCGCCACGAAGACGACCCCTGCGACTGCCAGGATGATGCCGAAGGCCATGGCGCCACCCTCCTTCCCGTACTCCGGAGTTCCTCCGGAATTCCCCCGAAGCAGCCCCCCGTGGGCGCCTCGCTCGTTGCGTGACCGGGGGATGCCCGGCCGCCGCGACGGCCAAAGCACACTTGAGCAACTCCAGAGCTTCGGCGCAGGATGACCGGCATGACCTCCAGTGCACGCCCTCCGCTCAACCGCCGGCTCGCCGAGTTCGGGACGACGATCTTCGCCGAGATGTCCGCCCTGGCCGCGCGCACGGGTGCGATCAACCTGGGACAGGGCTTCCCCGACACGGACGGCCCCGAGGAGATCCGGGAGGCGGCCGTACGGGCGCTGCGCGACGGGCGCGGCAACCAGTACCCGCCGGGCCCGGGCGTCCCCGAGCTGCGCGCCGCGATCGCCGCGCACCAGAGCCGGCGGTACGGGCTGGCGTACGACCCGGACACGGAGGTGCTCGTCACGGCGGGCGCCACCGAGGCCATCGCCGCCTCCCTGCTGGCGCTGCTGGAGCCCGGCGACGAGGTCGTGGCCCTGGAGCCGTACTACGACTCCTACGCGGCCTGCATCGCGATGGCGGGCGGCAGGCGGGTGCCGGTGACGCTGCGCCCGCACCACGGCCCGGACGGACCGGCGTTCCGCCTCGACCTCGACGAGCTGCGGGCCGCCGTGACCGACCGGACGCGGCTGCTGCTGATCAACACCCCGCACAACCCGACCGGCACGGTGCTCGCGCGCGAGGAACTGACGGCGATCGCGGAGCTGGCCGTCGAACGCGACCTGCTGGTCGTCACCGACGAGGTCTACGAGCACCTCGTGTTCGACGACGCCGAGCATCTGCCCCTCGCCGGCTTCCCCGGGATGCGCGAGCGGACGGTGACGATCGGCAGCGCCGGCAAGACGTTCTCGTTCACCGGCTGGAAGGTCGGCTGGATCACGGCGGCACCCGCCCTGGTCACGGCGGTGCGCTCGGCGAAGCAGTTCCTGACCTACGTCTCCTCGGGCCCCTTCCAGTACGCGGTCGCCGAGGCCCTCGCCCTTCCCGAGTCGTACTTCACCGCGTTCCGCGACGACATGCGCGCCAAGCGGGAGGTGCTGTCGGAGGGGCTGTCGGCGGCGGGGCTGACGGTGTTCCGGCCCCGGGGCACCTACTTCGTCACCACCGACATCCGCCCGCTCGGCGAGAGCGACGGCGTCGCCTTCTGCCGGTCGCTGCCGGAGCGGGCGGGGGTCGTCGCCGTCCCGAACGCCGTCTTCTACGACCACCGGAAGCAGGGCGCGCCGTTCGTCCGCTTCGCCTTCTGCAAGCAGATCACGGTGCTGCAGGAGGCGGCCGAGCGCCTGAAGGCGCTGGCGGCGGGCTGACCCCGGTCGCCCCGTACGGCGGCCCGCCCCACCGCCACCGCCCGCGGGAGGTCGCGGTGGTACGGCGAGAGCCCGGTTCGGGGCTGCACGCCGTCAGGGCGGGGGCCCGGGCCGGGCTCTCGTCGATCCGTGGCGCGTGCCGGTGGTCACGCACGCGCCGCTGCGGGGTCCGGCGGCGGGACTACTCGCCGTCGTCTCCGGTGTCCTCGGTGTCGTTGATCTCCTCTTCGAGGCCGAGCTGCTCGACGAGCCACTTGTCGAACTCGATCGCGGCCCGGACCCAGCTGACCGTCGAGGAGACGAAGTGCTCCAGGCTGACGCCCATGCCGATCAGCATCTGGGCCTCGCCGATGAGGCGGACGGTGCCGTCGTCGTGGGTGTGGGTGTAGACCTTGGGCCACAGGGTGCGCCGGTTCCAGTCGTCGATGGTCTCCAGCAGCTGCGGCTTGTCGTCGATCTGGTGGGGCCGGTCGTAGAACGTCCGCACCGAGAAGACCTGCTGGTCGCCCTCGCCCCGGAACATGAAGTACGTACGGAACTGCTCCCACGGCGCCGCGAGGTCACCCTCGTCGTCGACGACGTACTTCAGCTCCATCTGGTCCAGGAGCTGCTTCACGAGGTCCTGATCCGGGACGACGGGGCCCGCCGGTCCTTGGGGCTGCGGCTCGGGCTGGCCCCCGAAGTTCGGAATCGAGGACGGGTCGATGGTCACCGTGTTTTTCCCTTCGTACGGATCTCGCCATCCTCCCCCATGCGGGGAGGGTGGTGGCAAGCCCCGACGTCCCCTGTCAGCCGAGGGCTGACACGATCCGGTCACCGGGACGGCCGCCCCCCGGGTACCCGGTCAGCCCCCGCTGTGACACCTCCCGCGGGCCGAATGCAGCAGCCGTCCCGGCCCCCGCTCGGGAGGAGAGGGGGCCGGGACGGCCGTGGGGACGGGGAGTCCTGCGCTACAGCGTCTTGCCGGTGGCCGGGCCGACGAGGAGGCCCTCGCCGGCACGGTCGACGCGGACCGTGTCGCCGTCCGTGACCTCGCCGGAGAGGATCTCCTTGGCGAGGCGGTCACCGATCGCGGTCTGCACCAGGCGACGCAGCGGGCGGGCGCCGTACGCCGGGTCCAGGCCCTCCTCGGCGAGCCAGGCCAGGGCCGTGGGAGTGACCTCCAGAGTCAGGCGACGCTCCGCCAGCCGGCGGGCCAGCCGGTCGATCTGCAGCTGCGCGATCCGCTCCAGCTCCGGCTTGGTCAGCGCGGAGAAGACGACCAGGTCGTCGAGGCGGTTGAGGAACTCGGGCTTGAAGGAGGACCGGACCACCTCCAGCACCTGCTCCTTCTTCTCCTCCTCGCTGGTCAGCGGGTCGACCAGGAACTGGCTGCCCAGGTTGGAGGTGAGGATCAGGATGGTGTTGCGGAAGTCCACCGTCCGCCCTTGGCCGTCCGTCAGACGGCCGTCGTCGAGCACCTGCAACAGGATGTCGAAGACCTCCGGGTGGGCCTTCTCCACCTCGTCGAGCAGGACGACGCTGTACGGGCGGCGGCGCACCGCCTCCGTGAGCTGGCCGCCCTCCTCGTAGCCGACGTACCCGGGCGGGGCGCCGACCAGCCGGGCCACGCTGTGCTTCTCGCTGTACTCGGACATGTCGATGCGGACCATCGCCCGCTCGTCGTCGAAGAGGAAGTCCGCGAGTGCCTTGGCCAGCTCCGTCTTGCCCACGCCCGTCGGGCCCAGGAAGAGGAACGAGCCGGTCGGGCGGTCGGGGTCGGCGATGCCGGCCCGGCTGCGGCGGACGGCGTCGGAGACGGCGCGCACGGCCTCGGACTGCCCGATGAGACGCCGGCCGATCTCGTCCTCCATGCGCAGCAGCTTCTGCGTCTCGCCCTCCAGCAGCCGGCCGGCCGGGATGCCGGTCCAGGAGGCGACGACGTCCGCGATGTCGTCGGGACCGACCTCCTCCTTGACCATGGTGTCCCTGGCGGCCTCCTCCTCGGCCTGCGAGGCGGCCTCCAGTTCCTTCTCCAGCGTCGGGATCTCCCCGTAGAGCAGCATGGAGGCGGTGTCGAAGTCGCCGTCGCGCTGCGCGCGCTCGGCCTGGCCGCGCAGGTCGTCGAGCCGCTCCTTCAGTTCACCGACGCGGTTGAGGGACTGCTTCTCCTTCTCCCAGCGGGCGGTCAGGCCGCGCAGCTCCTCCTCCTTGTCGGCGAGGTCGCGGCGCAGCTTCTCCAGCCGCTCCTTGGAGGCCTTGTCGGTCTCCTTGCTGAGGGCCAGCTCCTCCATGCGCAGCCGGTCCACGGCGCGCTGCAGCTCGTCGATCTCCACCGGGGAGGAGTCGATCTCCATGCGCAGCCGGGAGGCCGACTCGTCGACGAGATCGATGGCCTTGTCGGGCAGGAAGCGGGAGGTGATGTAGCGGTCGGACAGGGTGGCGGCGGCCACCAGCGCGGAGTCGTTGATCTGCACCTTGTGGTGGGCCTCGTAGCGGCCCTTGAGCCCGCGCAGGATCGCGATGGTGTCCTCCACGCTCGGCTCGCCGACGAACACCTGCTGGAAGCGGCGCTCCAGCGCGGGGTCCTTCTCGATGCGCTCGCGGTACTCGTCGAGCGTGGTCGCGCCGATCATGCGCAGTTCGCCGCGGGCCAGCATCGGCTTGAGCATGTTGCCGGCGTCCATGGCGGAGTCGCCGCCCGCGCCGGCGCCGACGACGGTGTGCAGCTCGTCGATGAAGGTGATGATCTGCCCGTCGCTCTCCTTGATCTCGGAGAGCACGGCCTTCAGCCGCTCCTCGAACTCGCCGCGGTACTTCGCGCCCGCCACCATCGCGCCCAGGTCGAGGGCGACCAGCCGCTTGTTCTTGAGGGACTCGGGCACGTCGCCCTTGAGGATCCGCTGGGCCAGTCCCTCGACGACGGCGGTCTTGCCGACGCCGGGCTCGCCGATGAGGACCGGGTTGTTCTTGGTGCGGCGGGACAGCACCTGCACGACGCGGCGGATCTCCTGGTCCCGGCCGATGACCGGGTCGAGCTTGCCCTCACGGGCCGCGGCCGTGAAGTCGGTGCCGAACTTCTCCAGGGCCTTGTACTGGCCCTCCGGGTCCGGTGTGGTCACCCGGCGTCCTCCCCTCGCCTTCGCAAAGGCGTCCTGCAGCTTGCCGGCACTGGCTCCGTGCCGGGAGAGCACCTCGCCGGCCGCGCCGCCCTTCGCGGCGATGCCGATGAGCAGGTGCTCGGTGGACAGGTAGTCGTCCCCGAGCTCCTTCGCCCGGGTCTGCGCGTCCGCGATCACCGTGAGCAGCTCGCGGCTGGGCTGCGGGGGCGCGACGGTGGACCCGGTCACGCTGGGCAGCGAGGCCAGCAGGCGCTCGGCACCGGAGCGGACGGAGGCCTGGTCGGCGTCCACGGCCGCCAGCAGGTCGATGATGTTCTCGTTCTCCCGCCCCTCGAGCAGCGCGAGGAGCAGGTGCGCGGGGGTGAGGTCCGGGTGCCCCTCGGTCACGGCCCGGTTGCTGGCCGCGTTGATCGCGTCCCGGCTCCTGTTGGTCAGCTCGGCGTCCACAGTCCCCTTCTCCTCCTATGGCGTCGGCGCTTCCGCCTCCGTCTCCCAGACTGACTCAGTCAACGTGCACAAAGTTGAGTCTACTCCACTCAAGGGCGGACGCGGGAGATCCGGGCGGGCTAAGTTCCGGGCCATGGTCTCCACGTATGCCCACGACCCGGGCGGTCCCGACGCCTCGTACCTCAGCTTCTGGCGGGAACGACACCTGTGCACACTGACGACCCTCCGTGCGGACGGCACCCCGCACGTGGTGCCCGTCGGCGTGACGTACGACCCCGGGGCGCGCCTGGCCCGGGTGATCACCAGCGGGACGAGCGCGAAGGCCCGGCACGTGCGGGCGGCCGGGCCCGAGGGGGCGCCGGTCGCGGTGTGCCAGGTGGACGGGCGGCGGTGGGCGACGCTGGAGGGGCGCGCGTTCGTCCGGACCGAGCCGGAGCGTGTCGCGGAGGCGGAGCGGCGGTACGCCGAGCGCTACCGGGCGCCGCGGCCGAATCCGTCCCGGGTGGTGATCGAGATCGAACTGACGGCGGCACTGGGGAGCGCCTGACGTCCGGCACGGGGAGCGGGAGGGGGCGGCGGCAGCGAATTCCGGCCGGCGTACTCGCGGCGGGATGCGGACATGTCCCGCCAAACTGCAGCGGCGTCACCGTGTTCAGGTCACGGTGACGCCGCTGCGGGGGGGAAGCGCCTGAGCGATCTGTTACGACGGGGGAATCGCGTCAGGCACTGCGGGGGGTGGCCGAGATGGTTCTGGGGGTGGTGGACGTCTCCGGGGCCACCTGCCGGTGGTCGCGCTGGTCGAGGTTGACGAAGATCATTCCGTACCGGACGGCACATCGCACGGGCTGCGGCGCCCCCCGAGGCCGCCGCAGGCACCGGTACGCCCGTACGTCTCCGTCCTCGTCCCGCGTGACGACGACCGGCTCACCGAAGACGGTCACCATCAGCGAGTCACCGCTGTGGGGGATGGCGGTGACCAGGTCGATGAAGTGCCATCCGGAACGGTAGGCGGTGGCCATCTCCCGTCGGAAGGAGCGGTCGTCGGGTGGAGTGCTCACGTCAGCTCCAGACGCTGTCGTCTGTTCCGACCGGAGTGTCGCCAGCGACGACCGTCGTGACGGGCGCCAGGGACCAGACACTGTCGTCCGTGCCCGTGGTGTCGTCTCCGCCGGCGTCCGCCCGGGCCGGTACCACGGACCACACACTGTCCGCTCGTACGTCGCTCTTCGCGCCGGAGAGGCCACTCAGCGATCCGAAGGCCACAACGGCAGAGAAGATGGCGACAAGCACCGAGCGAAGCATTCTCTTACGCATAGTCGGCTTCGTCCTCACTTGAAGGTCCCCTCTTCCCCCGTCGAGTAAGACGATGGCTCATTCAGGCACGTCATGGCCACACAATCGGTGCATCATGTTCCTGCACGTTCAGGACCCTGGGGGGTGGAGATTTGACAGCCAATCGGACTAAAGCCACACATCCCCATGCCGTGACCGAGCTGTGCGAGGAAGGCAGCCGACTTTACGCGAACGCCCTGCGTATGGGGCGTGTCGCGCGCACGGACGCGGAGTCCGCGCCGTGCCTCACGGAGTTCGCCCTGCTCCACCCCGATCCCGATGACGCGAACTGGCTGCGCCCGGTTCCGCCGGGTGTCGCCCTGGCCCAGCGGCTGAACCCCCTCGAACGGGAGATCAGCGATCGCCGCCGGCGGTCCATCGAACTGGCGGATGCTTTCGAGCCGTTCATGGCCCTCAGCGCGCAGGCCGCCGCGCCCACCCACGCGATCACGGTGCTGGAGGGGCTGGACCGCATCAACGCGGCCCTGGACCTGGCGACCACCCAGTGCCAGACGGAGATGCTCACGGTCCAGCCGAGCGGCCGCCGGCCCGAACGCAGGACCCTGGAGGGCCTGGAGCGCGACAAGCCGCTGCTCGAACGCGGTGTCAAACTGCGCACGCTGTACCAGCACACGGCCCGGCACAGTCCCGAACGGCTCGCCTACGTCGACCAGATCGCCGACGGCAAGGTCGAGATACGCACGATCGACGAGCTGGTCGAGCGGCTCGTCGTCTGCGACGACACCGTCGCCTTCATCCCCATCCGCGAGGACCGGCAGGTCGCGCTGGAACTGCGCCACCCCGGCCTGGTCCGCTACCTCATCCAGGTCTTCGAGTTCATGTGGAACCGGGCGGTCCCGCTCAGCGCCGGCGCGCCCTACGAGACCGCCCCCGACGGCATCACCGAGATCCAGCACTCCATCGCCAAACTCCTCGTCGAAGGCCACGTCGACGAGGCCATCGCCCGCCGGCTGGGCATGAACGTGCGCACCTGCCGGGCCCACATCGCCAAGCTGGCCACCGCCCTCGGCAGCGGCAGCCGGGCCCAACTCGGCTTCCTCATCGCCCAGTCGGGGATCCTCGACCAGCGGCCCTGAGCCCGCCTCCACGGGCGGCGGCCCGGCCGGATCAGCGGCCGGCCGGGGCAGTGCCCGGTCGAGGCAGTGCCCGGTCGGGGCAGTGTCCGGCTCCGTCAGCGGCCGGTCGGGAAGTTCCGGCCGGGCCCGGGGACCGCCGGGAGGGCCGTGGCGCGCGGCGGCCCGTCCAGCCCGGCCTGGGCGATGCGCACGCCCAGCTGGGTACGGCTGGCGGCGCCCAGCGTCTCCGACAGCCGCGCGATGTGCGCCCGGCAGGTGCGCACGCTGATGCCGAGCCGTTCGGCGATGACGGCGTCCTGGTGGCCCTCCGCCAGCAACGCGGCGATGGACCGCTCCCGGTGCGAGATGCCCTCGATGCCGGTGTCCGGCAACGGCGCGGTCAGCGGGATCGCCAGCCGCCAGAGCCGCTCGAAGACCGTCACCAGGTACTCGACGAGGGCCGGGTGGCGCAGTTCCAGGGCCATCGTGCGGTCGGTGTTGGCCGGGATGAACGCGACCGTGCGGTCGAAGAGGATCAGCCGGTCGATGACCTCGTCCAGCGTGCGCGCCTCGACGGCGTCGCCCATCAGCTCCAGATAGGTGAGCAGGCCCTGGCCGTGCCGCGCCACATGGGTGTACAGGTCCCGCATCCGCACGCCGCGGCCGCGCAGCGCCAGGGCCCGGTGCAGGCCCTCGGACAGCTCGTGCTCGCGCCGGATGCCGCCGGGCTGGACGGTCAGCACCTCCGTCCGGCACGCCTCCGTCGCCTCGTCCATGGCCGCCTGGATGCGGGGCAGACCGTCCAGGACGCGGATGGCCGTGCCCTCCACCGCGGCCGGGGGCACCCGGACCTCACGGCCCAGGCCCGCGTACCGCTCGAACGCCGCCACCACCGAGCCGACCCGCCGATGGCTCTCGCTGACCTCGTCGTACATCCCGCGCAGCAGGCGGGTGATGACCTCCTGGGGCGCGGTGGGCACCAGCCAGTCCATGTCGTCGGGGTCGGGGTGCAGCAGCGCCAGTTCCAGCAGGCACGGCACCGGCTCGGCGTCGCAACGGGCCACCCGGCCGCGCCGTACGGCCCGGGAATACACACGATCCCCGGCCTCGCACAGTCGGTCGGCACCATGAGGATGCTCCTCCGTCCCGTGCCCGGCCATGGCCCATCACACCCCCGGTTCCGCCTCTTCCGCAGCGCAACTATGCGCGGACCGGACCGCCTCCGCAACACGGGTACCCCCGCGACGGCAGCCGGAAAGCAGGGATTTCGACCACTGTGTCCACGCCTCCGGCGGACGCGGCGCGGGGCATGTGGCGGGTGGGCCGCCGAACCGTGGAGGGGCCGGGGAAACGCCGACGGGAGCAGCCCGGGAAACGCGGAGGGACGGCCCCCGGAAAGGGCCGTCCCTCCGCTGCTTCAGGGCGGTTTCCGGCCTACTTCAGGCCGATGGCCTCGCAGGCCGACCGGTACTTGCCGGCACAGATGTCGGACTTCTCGTAGATGCCGTCGGCGATGACGGTGTCCTCGATGTTGCTCCTGGTCAGCGCGACGACGGAGACGAGTTGCGCCGGGATGTCCCGGTCGGTGGGGCTGCTGACCCTGTCGCGGGTCAGGGAGTCGAACTGGATGTCCTTGCCCTGCACCTTGGCGACGGCCATCTCGGCGGCCGTCTCGGCCTCCGTCGGGTAGGACTTGTACACGCTCATGTACTGCTCACCGCTGACGATCCGCTGCACCGCGTCGAGTTCGGCGTCCTGGCCGGTGACCGGCGGCAGCTTGGAGACACCCGCGGCGTCGAGGGCCCGGATGACACCGCCCGCCATGCCGTCGTTGGCGGCATAGACACCGGCGATGTCGCCCTTGCCGATGTCGTTGATCGCCTCGGTCATGTTCGCCTCGGCGTTCTCCGGCTTCCAGCCCTTGGTGTCGAACTCCTTGGCGATCGTCACCTTGCCGCTGAGCTGGGAGAGCGCACCCTTCTTGAACTGTGCGGCGTTCGGGTCGGTGGGCGAGCCGTTGATCATGACGATCTTCTTGGAGGCGTCGACGCCCGGACCCATCGCCTCGAGCAGCGTCCGGCCTTGCACCTCGCCGACCAGTTCGTTGTCGAAGGAGACGTAGGCGTCGATCGGGCCCTCGGCCAGCCGGTCGTAGGCGATGACCGGGATGCCGGCGTCCTTGGCCTTCTTGACCTCGCCGGCGATGGCGTGCGAGTCGACCGCGTCGATCAGGATGACGTCGACCTTGTCGTCGATCATCTTCTGCATCTGGCTGTTCTGCCGGTCCGCGTCCGCCTCCGCGTTGGCGTACCGCACCCGGCCCTCGTCCCGGGTGAGCGAGGCGACCTTCCTCTTGATGATCGGGTAGTCGAACTTCTCGTACCGCGTGTTCGCGGTCTCCGGCAGCAGCAGACCGACCGTGACCTCGCCGCCCTTGGTCGGCCTCGCGTCGCCGCCGCCGCCTGACACGCCGAACCCGCCACAGGCGGACAGCGAGAAGGTCAGCGTGGGCGCGGCCACGGCTATGGCGATACGACGCATCGAGGTGCTCACTTCTGGTGCCTTCCGGACGTGGGTGCAGCAGTGCGACCCAGGTGACTGAAAAGCCAACGCGGCACCGGGTACCGGCGTCAAGAGATGCCACTTAACGAGATGACAACAGCACGCTCAGCAAGCTCGTGAAGGGTCTGCGCAACTCCCTGCAACCACCCTTTACGGGCCCTTCACTCAAAAGCAGTTCACGGGCAGGCAAAGATCAGCACAACCGCCACCATTCCTGACGAGTCGCCACCAGGCCGGGGTCGCCGACCCGTTCGCCCCTCGATCGGGCAACCGAACGAACCCGGCCACCCTCGTCGCGAGCACGCCACCGCCCGGCGCCCACCGTCCGGGCACCGCCGCCGGCACCGTGGCGCCGGACCGGTCACGGCACCGCGTCGCGGCATGCGGAAGGGCCGGGAGGTCGACGCCTCCCGGCCCTGGTGTGCCACTCGTGTGCGGGTCAGTCCGACTGCTGCTGCCGCCTCTTGGGCCGCCACACCACCAGCGCGCTGGTCTGCTGGACGTCCTGGTACGGGACCAGGTCGCGGCGGTAGGAGGCGTGGACGGCCGCCTCACGCTGACGCATCGTGGCCGCCGCGCCCTCCAGGGCCGTCTGCAGCTCCGCGACGCGGGACTGCAGCGCGGCGACCTGGTTCTCCAGTTCGATGATCCGCTTGATGCCGGCCAGGTTGATGCCCTCGTCCTGCGACAACTGCTGGACCTGTCGCAGCAGTTCGATGTCACGAGCCGAGTAGCGGCGGCCCCGCCCCGCCGTGCGGTCCGGAGAGACCAGGCCCAGCCTGTCGTACTGACGGAGGGTCTGCGGGTGCAGTCCGGACAGCTGGGCGGCCACCGAGATGACGTACACCGGGGTCTCTTCCGTCAGTTCGTACGGGTTGCGACGGCGGCCGTCCATCTCACTCATGCTCCCTTCGCGGCCTCGAACAGCTCCGCCCGCGGGTCCTCGCCCGCGGTCGCCTCGCGATACGCCTCCAGCGCGTCACGAGCCTTCCCCGACAGGTCCTTCGGCACACTCACCTCCACGGTGACCAACAGGTCCCCACGGGTGCCGTCCTTGCGGACCGCGCCCTTGCCCCGGGCGCGCATCGTACGGCCGTTCGGCGTGCCCGGAGGCAGCTTCAGCGTCACCGACGGCCCGCCGAGCGTCGGCACCCGGACCTCGCCGCCGAGGGCGGCCTCCGGGTACGTCACCGGCACGGTGACGGTGAGGTTGTCGCCCTTGCGGCCGAAGACCGGGTGGGAGCCGACGTGCACGACGACGTAGAGGTCGCCCGCCGGTCCGCCCCGCTCGCCCGGCGCGCCCTTCCCGCGCAACCGGATCCGCTGGCCGTCGGAGACGCCCGCGGGAATGCGCACCTGCATGGTCCGGGACGACTTGGCGCGGCCCGAGCCCTTGCAGACGTCGCACGGGTGCTCCGCCATCAGGCCGCGGCCCTTGCAGTCCGGGCACGGGTCGGTCAGCGAGAACCCGCCACCCGAGCCGCGCGCCACCTGCCCGGTGCCGACGCAGGTCGGGCACACCCGCGGCGTGCCGTTCTTGTCGCCGGTGCCCGAGCAGGCCTTGCACGGCGCCTGCGAGGACATGCGCAGCGGCACCGTCGCGCCCTCGATGGCCTCCGTGAAGCTCAGCGTGACCTCGGACTCGATGTCCTGGCCGCGCCGGGGCTGGGTCCGCGTGGTGCCCGCGCCGCCCCGGTTGAACAGGCCCCCGAAGACGTCACCTATGCCACCGCCGAAGCCGCCGGCTCCCCCGCCCTGGGCGCCGCCTCCGAAGAGGTCGCCCAGGTCGAAGTTGAAGGAGCCGCCGCCCGCACCCGGCCCGGGGCGGAATCCGCCGTTGCCGAACAGGGAGCGGGCCTCGTCGTACTCCTTGCGCTTCTTGGGGTCGCCGAGGACGTCGTTCGCCTCGGAGATCTCCTTGAACCGCTCCTCGGCCCTGGCGTTGCCCTTGTTGGCGTCCGGGTGGAACTCGCGGGCGAGCTTCCGGTACGCCTTCTTGATCTCGGCCTCGGTGGCGTCCTTGGGGACGCCGAGGACCTTGTAGTAGTCCTTCTCGATGAAGTCCTTGGTGCTCATCCCCGACGCCCCTCCTTCCCTGCGTTCGTCTCGACGTCAGCCCTCCTCCGGGCCACCGTTCTCCTTGTCCTCGGCCTGCTCCGCGGGCTCGGCGGCGGAGTCCTCCGCCGGCCTGACCGTCTGCGCGCCCGGCTGAGGCTCGGCCACGGCCACCCGCGCGGGGCGGATGGTGCGCTCGCCGATCCGGTACCCGGGCTGCAGAATCGCCACGCACGTCGTCTCGGTGACGTCCGGCGCGTAGCTGTGCATCAGGGCCTCGTGGATCGTCGGGTCGAAGGGCTCGCCCTCCTTGCCGAACTGCTGCAGCCCCATCTTCGCCGCCACGGTCTCCAGCGACTCGCCGACGGACTTGAAACCGCCCACCAGTTCGCCGTGCTCGCGTGCGCGCCCGATGTCGTCGAGCACGGGCAGGAGCTCGGTGAGGAGGTTCGCGATCGCGACCTCCTTCACCGCGACCCGGTCGCGCTCGACCCGGCGCCGGTAGTTCTGGAACTCCGCCTGCAGCCGCTGCAGGTCCGCCGTGCGCTCGGCCAGCGCCGTGCGGGCCTGGTCCAGCTGTGCCGTCAGGCCGGCCGTCTGGGCCGCGTCCCCGGCCGGGGCCGCCCCCTCCTCCTTGGCGGAGGAGGCGGCCTGCGGCTCGGCGTCGTCAGAGGTGGCGCCGGAGGGGACGTCGGGCTGCTGCGCCGGCTGCTGGCCCTGCTGAGCCTGCTGCTGTTCGTCGAAGCCCGGGGTCTCCTCCGTCACGCGGCACCGTCCTTGCGCTCGTCGTCGACGATCTCGGCGTCCACCACGTCGTCGTCGGCCTTGGCCTCACCGGCGCCGGCGGACGCGCCGTCGGCGGCCTGGGCGCCCTGGGCGTCGGCGTACATGGCCTGGCCCAGCTTCTGCGAGACGGCCGCGACCTTCTCCGTGGCGGTGCGGATCTCGGTCGTGTCCTCGCCCTTGAGCTTCTCCTTCAGCTCGGCGACGGCGGCCTCGACCTCGGTCTTGATCTCGCCCGGGACCTTGTCCTCGTTGTCCTTGAGGAACTTCTCGGTCTGGTAGACGAGCTGCTCGCCCTGGTTGCGGGTCTCGGCGGCCTCGCGGCGCTTGTGGTCCTCCTCCGCGTAGCGCTCGGCCTCCTCACGCATGCGGTCGACCTCGTCCTTCGGGAGCGAGGAGCCGCCGGTGACGGTCATCTTCTGCTCCTTGCCGGTGCCGAGGTCCTTCGCCGCGACGTGCATGATGCCGTTGGCGTCGATGTCGAAGGAGACCTCGATCTGCGGGACGCCGCGCGGCGCCGGCGGCAGACCGGTCAGCTCGAACATGCCGAGCTTCTTGTTGTAGGCCGCGATCTCGCGCTCGCCCTGGTAGACCTGGATCTGCACGGACGGCTGGTTGTCCTCGGCCGTGGTGAAGATCTCGGACCGCTTGGTCGGGATCGTGGTGTTGCGCTCGATCAGCTTGGTCATGATGCCGCCCTTGGTCTCGATGCCGAGGGACAGCGGGGTGACGTCGAGGAGCAGGACGTCCTTGACCTCGCCCTTGAGGACACCGGCCTGGAGCGAGGCGCCGATGGCGACGACCTCGTCCGGGTTCACGCCCTTGTTGGCCTCCTTGCCGCCGGTCAGCTCCTTGACGAGCTCGGCGACAGCGGGCATACGGGTGGAGCCACCGACGAGCACGACGTGGTCGATGCCGCTGATGGAGATGCCCGCGTCCTTGATGACGTTGTGGAACGGCGTCTTGCAGCGCTCCAGCAGGTCCGCGGTCAGCTGCTGGAACTGCGCGCGGGTGAGCTTCTCGTCCAGGTGCAGCGGGCCCTCGGCCGAGGCGGTGATGTAGGGCAGGTTGATCGAGGTCTCGGTGGACGAGGACAGCTCGATCTTGGCCTTCTCCGCCGCCTCACGCAGGCGCTGGAGGGCCATCTTGTCCTTGCTCAGGTCCACGCCGTGACCGGACTGGAACTGCTTGACCAGGTAGTCGACGACGCGCTGGTCCCAGTCGTCGCCACCGAGGTGGTTGTCACCGTTGGTGGCCTTCACCTCGACGACGCCGTCGCCGATCTCCAGCAGCGAGACGTCGAAGGTGCCGCCACCGAGGTCGAAGACCAGGATGGTCTGGTCGTCCTTGTCGAGGCCGTAGGCCAGGGCGGCCGCGGTGGGCTCGTTGACGATGCGCAGCACGTTCAGACCGGCGATCTCACCGGCCTCCTTCGTGGCCTGGCGCTCGGCGTCGTTGAAGTACGCCGGGACGGTGATGACCGCGTCGGTCACCTTCTCGCCCAGGTAGGCCTCGGCGTCCCGCTTCAGCTTCTGCAGCACGAACGCGCTGATCTGCTGCGGGTTGAAGTCCTTGCCGTCGAGGTTGATCTTCCAGTCGGTGCCCATGTGGCGCTTGACCGACCGGATGGTCCTGTCGACGTTGGTGACCGCCTGGCGCTTGGCGACCTCGCCGACCAGCACCTCGCCGTTCTTGGCGAAGGCGACGACGGACGGCGTGGTCCTGGCACCCTCGGCGTTGGTGATGACGGTGGGCTCGCCGCCCTCCAGAACGCTGACGACGGAGTTAGTCGTGCCCAGGTCGATGCCGACCGCACGTGCCATGGTGAATTCCTCCAGCTGACTTGAGTGGAACGGACTCAAGTGTGCCTGAGGGCCCGCGCCGGGTCAACAGACCTGAGCCGGCTCGGCTCAAGTCTTATCCGTTCCTTACACGCAACGGCGTCTCGACCTGCGGCGATCTCGTCTGCTGCGGCGGTCGCGGCGTCATATCGGCGGGACGCCGGGCGCCGTAGGGGTCGCCCTCACGCCGCTCCGCTGCGCCGTCGGCGAAGGCGCCCGGGGCCCCGGTGGTGTCGGCCGCCCGCCGGGCGGTCCCGTACGGATCGGCGGCGCGCCGGCCGGTCGCGTACGGGTCGGACGGACGCCGGATGCTCCCATGACCGTCGGCCGCACGGCGGGCCATCACGTACGGATCACCCTGACGGCGGATCGCCGGCCCTGGCCCGTCCGTCGCACGGCGGCCGGTCGCGTACGGGTCGCCCTGCCGGCGGCCCCCCGCACCCGGGCCGTCGCCCGGCCGCCGCACCGCCCCCGTGCCGTCACCCTGCCGCCGCGGCCCGTAGGCGGGCACGCGCAGCAGCCCCAGCACGACCGCCAGGCTCACCCCGGCCACCCACAGCGCGCTCCGGTCCGACACCCAGCCGACGTGCACGAGCACCCCGACGAGCACTGCGGCGAAGGTGCCGACGCCGGTCAGGACGGTGGCGCCCGGCGGGGTCAGCCCCAGCCGGCGCAGCCGGTGCGCGAGGTGGTCGGGGCCCCGGCGCAGCACCGGGCGCCCGGCCAGCCTCCGGGACACCACGACGAGCAGGGCGTCGGCCGCGGCGACGGCGGTGAGCGGGAAGAGCACGGAGGCGCTGGAGGGGAGGCCGTACCCGGTGCGGGCGAGCACGGCCGCCGAGGCGACCACGAAACCGGTGAAGAGCGTGCCGCAGGCGCCGAACGTGGTCCGCGCCGGATGCCAGTTGTGCATCAGGAAGCCGGTGAGGGCGGCGGCCAGCACGCTCAGCAGCACCGCCACGTCGTCCATCACCTCGGCCGCCGCGCAGGCACCCGCGCCGAAGGCGGTGAGCACGCCCACCGTGCCCGCGAGACCGTCCGCGTGGTCGAGCCCCCGGAAGGCGGCGGCCACACAGGCGATCCACAGGACGGCGAGGATCCCGGCGGGCACCCCCGTCTCGTCGTACGGGACCACGAAGGCCGCCGCGACGGCCGAGCCGACCAGCAGCAACGATGTCTTGAGCCGCCACACGTCGGCGACCAGCCCGAGGACGGCGACCCCGGCTGCGGCGGTGAGCAGTCTGGCGACCCCGTGGCCGAGCGGCGCGACGCCCGTCCAGTCGCCCGCCGCGGCGACGGCGCAGGTGCTCACCACCACGGCCACCCCGCCGAGCAGCGGCACGGGCCGGGCCCGGCGCCGGTCGAGGAGACCGAGCCGCAGGGCGGGCACCCGCAGCAGCGCCGCGAGCGAGGCGGCGAGGAGAAGGGAGACGATGGCGGTGGCGATCCCGTAGAGCACGAAATCAAGCTAAGGCGAATGTCATGATTTGCGATGAATGACACGTCGCGACGGGCGTGGCGTCGCCCCCGGGCGGTCCCCGCGGGGTCCACGAGCACGCACCCGCGGCAGGTCAGGCACCCCTCAGCGACACAGATCACCGACCGGGCGGCTACATTGCGGCGGAGGATGGGGGTAGTCTCGAACGGACTGCATAAGTTACCGCTTAGTAATCTCCGTTTCACCCCGCTCCACCCTCAACAGATTCCGCTCGAAAACCCTCGCAGGCCCGAGGAGCCCCCATGCAACTCGCCGCGATCATCGTGTCGCTGGTCCTGACCGTGGTCGGCGTTGCTCTGCTCGCACGCGCCATCGGCCAGTTCGTCCGGTACTTCCGGCTGGGCCAGCCCGTGCCCGCCGGCAGCCGGACCGACAACCCCTACCAGCGCAGCGTGACCCTGGTGCGGGAGTTCCTCGGCCACACGCGCATGAACCGGTGGGGAATCGTGGGCGTCGCCCACTGGTTCGTGGCCATCGGCTTCCTGACGCTGCCGCCGACCATCATCAACGCCTACGGGCAGCTCTTCCAGGCCGACTGGACGCTGCCGGTCCTCGGCGACTTCCTGCCGTACGAGCTCTACATCGAGTTCATCGGCACCATGACCACGCTCGGCATCATCACCCTGATGGTGATCCGCCTGCTGAGCCTGCCGTCCCGGCCCGGCCGCAAGTCCCGCTTCGCCGGCTCCAAGATGGGCCAGGCGTACTTCGTCGAGTACGTCATCCTCGTCATCGGCCTGGCGATCATGGTCCTGCGCGGCCTCGAAGGCGCGCTGCACCACGTCGACCACTACGAGGCCGCGTACTTCGCCTCGTACCCGCTGGTCCTGGCCTTCAAGGGGCTCAGCCTCGGCACGCTGCAGAACCTCACCTACCTGTTCGCCATGATCAAGCTGGGCACCACCATGGTCTGGATGATCACGGTGAGCCTGAACACGAACATGGGCGTGGCCTGGCACCGCTTCCTGGCCTTCCCCAACATCTGGTTCAAGCGCGACGCCACCGGCGGGACCGCACTCGGCGCCCTGCCGGCGATGACCAGCGGCGGCAAGCCCATCGACTTCACCGACCCCGGCGAGGACGACGTCTTCGGCGTCTCCCAGGTCGAGCAGTTCTCCTGGAAGGGCCTGCTGGACTTCTCCACCTGCACCGAGTGCGGCCGCTGCCAGTCGCAGTGCCCCGCCTGGAACACCGGCAAGCCGCTCTCCCCGAAGCTGCTGATCATGTCGCTGCGCGACCACGCGCACGCCAAGGCCCCCTACCTGCTGGCCGGCGGCGGCAAGACGATGGAGGGCGAGGAGAAGGCGTCCGAGGAGCAGCTGAAGGACGTCCCGGCGTCCGCGCTGGCCGAGGCCGAGCGCCCGCTCGTCGGCACCGCCGAGGAGAACGGCGTCATCGACCCGGACGTCCTGTGGTCCTGCACCACCTGCGGCGCCTGCGTCGAGCAGTGCCCGGTGGACATCGAGCACGTCGACCACATCGTCGACATGCGCCGCTACCAGGTGATGATCGAGTCCAGCTTCCCCTCGGAGGCCGGCACGATGCTCAAGAACCTGGAGAAGAAGGGCAACCCCTGGGGCCTGGCGAAGAAGCAGCGCCTGGAGTGGACCAAGGAGGTCGACTTCGAGGTCCCGGTCGTGGGCAGGGACATCGAGGACCTCACCGAGGTCGAGTACCTGTACTGGGTCGGCTGCGCCGGCGCCCTCGAGGACCGCGCCAAGAAGACCACGAAGGCCTTCGCCGAGCTGCTCCACATCGCCGGCGTGAAGTTCGCGATCATGGGCGGCGACGAGAAGTGCACCGGTGACTCCGCCCGCCGCCTCGGCAACGAGCCCCTGTTCCAGGAACTCGGCATGGAGAACGTCGCCGCCCTGAACATGGCCTTCGGCGAGGACGACGACGACCCGGCCACGAAGAAGCCGAAGTCGGCGAAGAAGATCGTCGCGACCTGCCCCCACTGCCTCAACACGATCGGCAACGAGTACCCGCAGCTCGGCGGCGACTACGAGGTCATCCACCACACGCAGCTGCTCCAGCACCTGGTGGACGAGGGCAAGCTGGTCCCGGTGACCCCGGTCGAGGGCCTCATCACCTACCACGACCCGTGCTACCTGGGCCGCCACAACAAGATCTACACGCCGCCGCGCGAGATCATCGGCAAGGTCCCCGGCCTGCGCAACGAGGAGATGCACCGCCACAAGGAGCGGGGCTTCTGCTGCGGCGCCGGCGGCGCGCGGATGTGGATGGAGGAGCGGATCGGCAAGCGCATCAACAACGAGCGCGTCGACGAGGCCCTCTCCCTCAACCCGGACATCATCTCGACCGCCTGCCCGTTCTGCCTGGTCATGCTGACCGACTCGGTCAACGGCAAGAAGAACGACGGCGTGGCCAAGGAGTCGGTCCAGGTCGTGGACGTCGCCCAGTTGCTGCTCGACTCCGTCAGGACGCCGGCCGACCCGGCGGGCGAGGCGGAGACCGAGAGCGCGCCCGAGCCGGAGCCGGTGAAGTAACCGGCCCCCCGGGCCCCGTCCGACCAGGCCGACGCCCCCTGCCCAGCCCGGGCAGGGGGCGTCGGCCGTTCCCACGGCGCACCGCGCGGGACGGCCTCGTCCTCGCCGGCTACGCGCTCCTGGGAGCCGCCTGCTGCACCACCTCGAAGGTCCACAGGGTCGACCCGGTGGCCGCGGGCCTGGGCCGCTCACCGCCCTGGGCACCGCCCTCGCCGCCCTCGCCGCCCTCGCCGCCTTGGGCGCCGCCACCCCCGCCGCCCTGGTGCGCGGCCTTCATGGGCCCCTCCATCCAGGCCTGGAACGACTCCTCGTCCCGCCAGCGGGTGTAGACGAGATAGGTGTCGGTCCCCTCCACCGGGCGGAGCAGCTCGAACCACTCGAAGCCGTCTGAGTTCTCCACGGTGTGGGCCCGGGAGGCGAAGCGCTGCTCCAGGACCTGTCGCTGCTCGGCGGGCACGGTCAGCACGTTGATCTTCACTACGCTCATGCCCCCATCCTGCCCCCCGCACGACGGCAGGGCCGCACGACGAGGCCCCGAAACCGCCCGTCCCCCGTTCGGCGGACACCGCCCCGCACCCGCCGCACCACCCGAACCCGCCCCGGCCCCCTACCCCTGACGTCCCCTAGGGGATGTCACAGCTCAGCCGCAAACCCGGGCCGGAACACCGGACCCCGGCACGTGACTCTTGGGGACCAGGTACGTTCGATTACGTGGCTGGATTCAGGATCGGACGCGGCGGCCGGGACGACCGCGCCCCGCAAGCGCGACCGCAACAACGTCCGTACGGGCAGCAGGCCCCCCAGGGCCCGTCGTACGGCTATCCCCCGGCGCCGCAGCCGTACCCGCAGCAGCAACCGCAGTACGGGCGCGGCGGGTCCGGCGGCGGCCCGTGGCCGCCGGTGAACGGCGGCGGCCACGGCGGCCACGGCGGCCACGGCGAGCCGGAGTACTTCGGCGACGGCCCGCACGCCCACGCCGGCCCCGACCCGTACGCGGCCGACAACCCCGGGCACACCCAGGCATTCGCGGTCGGCGAGGACCCCTACAACCAGGGCGGGACCTACCGCGCGGGTTCGGCCCCGGCCGCCCCGGTCGGCCCCCGGCTGCACTGGAAGGAGCTGCTGCGCGGGACAGTGCTGTCCCCCCGGCAGACCTTCCTGCAGATGCGCGACTACACGATGTGGGGCCCCGCCCTGATCGTGACGTTCCTCTACGGCCTGCTCGCGGTGTTCGGCTTCGACGGCGCCCGCGAGGACGCGATCAACGCCACCCTCTCCAACGCGGTCCCGATCGTGCTGATCACCGCCGTGGCGATGGTGCTCAGCGCGTTCGTCCTGGGCGTGGTCACCCACACCCTGGCCCGCCAACTCGGCGGCGACGGCGCCTGGCAGCCCACGGTCGGCCTCTCCATGCTGATCATGTCCATCACGGACGCGCCGCGTCTGCTGGTGGCCATGTTCATGGGCGGCGACGCCGGCTTCGTCCAGCTGCTCGGCTGGGCCACCTGGGTCGCCGCCGGCGCCCTGCTGACCCTGATGGTCAGCCGCTCCCACGACCTGCCCTGGCCGAAGGCACTGGGCGCGAGCGCGATCCAGCTGGTCGCGCTGCTGTCGATCGTGAAGCTGGGTACGTTCTAGCGCCACGGCGCGCCGCGCGGACGGCGCCCGCACACGAGGCCCCCGGCCGCGACGCCGGGGGCCTCGCGCATGCCCGCGACGGCGGCCGCGGGTGGGCTCAGAGCGCTTCCTTGTTCTCCCTGGGCGCCTCGCCCGATTTGTGTACGGGAGGCAGGACACTCCAGGGGAAGTTGATCCAGTCGTCCGTGCGCTTCCAGACGTACTCGCACTTCACCAGCGACTGGGACTTCTCGTAGATCACGGCGCTGCGCACCTCGGCGACGGTGTCGAGGCAGAAGTCACGGACCAGCTTCAGGGTCTTGCCGGTGTCGGCGACGTCGTCGGTGATCAGGACCTTCTTGTCGGAGAAGTCGATCGCGTTCGGGACGGGGGCGAGCATGACGGGCATCTCCAGGGTCGTCCCCACGCCCGTGTAGAACTCGACGTTCACCAGGTGGATGTTCTTGCAGTCCAGCGCGTAGGCGAGCCCCCCGGCGACGAAGACGCCGCCGCGTGCGATGGACAGGACTATGTCCGGCTCGTACCCGTCGTCGACGATGGTCTGCGCGAGCTCGCGGACGGCCGAGCCGAACTGCTCGTAGGTGAGGTTCTCGCGTATGTCGCCCATGTCTGCCGCCCTCACACCTGGGTCCGATGGAAATTGAGGTAGGACCGGGAGGCGGTGGGTCCTCGCTGCCCCTGGTAGCGCGAACCGTAGCGCTCGCTGCCGTAGGGCGCCTCCGCGGGCGAGCTGAGCCGGAACATGCAGAGCTGGCCGATCTTCATACCGGGCCACAGCTTGATCGGCAGGGTCGCGAGGTTCGACAGCTCGAGCGTGACGTGCCCGGAGAACCCGGGGTCGATGAACCCGGCGGTGGAGTGGGTGACGAGGCCGAGCCGCCCGAGGGAGCTCTTCCCCTCCAGGCGGGAGGCGAGATCGTCCGGCAGCGTGATGACCTCGTAGGTCGAGGCGAGCACGAATTCACCGGGGTGCAGGATGAAAGGTTCGTCGCCCTCCGGCTCGACCAGCCGGGTGAGGTCGGGCTGCTCGACCGACGGGTCGATGTGGGGATAGCGGTGATTCTCGAACACCCGGAAGTAGCGGTCGAGACGTACGTCGATGCTCGACGGCTGCACCATGGATTCGTCGTAGGGATCGATCCGTACCCGCCCGGCGTCGATCTCGGCCCGGATGTCCTTGTCTGAGAGAAGCACGCACCGAGGATACGCAAGGCGCGCGGAGCGCCCACAACCGGACGACTCCACGCGCTGCGCCACCTCTGCCGCCGATGCCGGCCCTTCCCGCGGCCAGCCGGCCGCTCACCGGCCCGGCACGAACCCGCCACCGGCCGGTCACCGCCGCACGGCGCACGCCGTGCGGCTTCCGCTCAGCGCCTCTCCATCTCCAGGACGACCGGCACCACACTGCGGAGCCGGGCACACCTCGGACACCTCATGAGCCGACCCGGGCCGAGCCGCTCGGCCTTCTGCATCGGGAACGAAGCGGTGCTGAACACGTGCCCATCGGCACAACGGACGACGGTGCGCTCCATCAAGTCCAAGAGTCCCTTCCCCAGAGCCGCGTCGCGCCTTGCCGGCTGACGACAAAAGCCACATTACGGGATCAACGAGACGGCTCTCCAGGGGGCACCCTCACCCCGGCGGACCCCGCTCCCACGGCCCCCTACCGTATGCCCCAACTCCGGGGCCCTGCACCTCATTCACTCCCCCGAGACACAGCAAGGCCCCCGGCACGAACAGCGGGGGACGGCGATGAGGTAGAGTGAGCGAGCATCGGGACACCGGCTCCGGCCGGCGTCTTACGCGGGTGTAGTTTAATGGTAGAACATCAGCTTCCCAAGCTGAGAGCGCGAGTTCGATTCTCGTCACCCGCTCCATGCGAAATCCCCAGGTCACGGACCTGGGGATTTTCATTGTCTAGACCATTCCGGGGGTTCCGTGCCCTCTGCGTGCCCCAAGTGCAGGTCAGCCGCTCCCTCCAGGGACTCTCGGGCGCAGATTGGGTCGACAGAGCACCCGACCGTCTCGAATAACAAGACGCCTTTTCGGTGACCTGGGTCACAAGGTCGGCAAATGGGGGACCAGTCGCCGAAGCAAAGGGTCTCGCCATCGCCAGACCGTGTCAGGGTGGTCGCTGCTCGGCTCACGCTTGGATGCCAAGCCCGGCGCTGCACCTCCGTGACCATGTCGGAGATAGGGACCCTCGTCAGGGTGCCGCCGTAGCCTCGCGCGCCGCCAGGCCACGTCGAAGCTGATGCCCTCTCGGTCATTCCGCATGATCTGCAACGCGCGCCAGCTAGAAAATGGGGACAACAGGCAGCGGAGCACGGTGAGCCCGGATTCGTTTCCGCGCTTCACGCGGGCCTCCCCTGTGGGGCTTCGTGAAGCGTGACGGGAAGCTGCTCTGCCAGCTCCTTCTCCCCGTACTCCTCGAACATCCCGCGGACCGTGCGCAGAAGGTCGCCTCGGTCTTCCGCACTGAGGTTGGTGAGGAACGTGTGCAGGAGCTGGGCAATCACCACCCATTGCGCCTGGGGATGCCATTGCTGGGCGTCCCGGACGATCTCGTTGATGTCGGTGCCCGGTGGCAGAGCACCGTGCTGCGCGTTCTGTTCCAGCGCCAGGTAAAGCCGGGCGGTTGCCGGCGTGCGCAGGATTTCGTCCTGCATGTATCTGATCCGGGCTGCGGTCTGCTGTCGCGCGATGTCCTCGAGAGCTGTCTCGCGGCGCAGCTGAGCCATGCGCTCAGCGCTGGAGCGTGTGTGGTCGTCTACGTGTAGCGAGACCTGAGCCCGCAGAATCTCGATGCCCTCTGTCAGCCACGGCGTTCGCCGCCGCAGCTCGTAGTTGATGTCCTGCTCCGTGGCCTCCGCACGCAGAACGCTGCGCTGTTTGGCCATGCCCTGTGCCACCAGCCGCACTTGGCGTCCTGCATCGTCGTAGGCAGTCGTGGTACTCGGCCCATCAGCAGGACGGCACCATTCGACTCGCATCGTGGCGGAGATCAGCCTGCACTGCCGCCCGTGACAGGCCCCGCGTTCGCGCGGCGGCGGGCCGCGGCTGCCACGTGGCAAGCCCTGCTGGTGATCGAACACGGCGACGACGGCACTGCAGCAGCCCAGATCGCCGCGACCGGAGAGGTCCTGGACGCGCTGGCCAAGACCTCCGCCGCCCACACCCGGGCTGAACTGCGCGATGCGGCGTGCGCGTTCGAGCGCGCGAACCGCTCCCACGTGAAGGCGGTACGCGGGCACGACCGGGCCCTGCGACAAGCCGCCCGTGATCTCGTCCACAGCGGGCCGGTCCTGGGCCGGGGCGAAGACGGCGCCTCCACGGCCATGCTCATCGACATGGCCTTCTTCGTCGTGACCGCCGCGGCGAAGTGGCACGCCAGGAAGCATCACAGCCAGCAGGCCGCCGCCCGGCAAGCCGCCGAGCACCTCCGCGCCGCCTATCAGGCCGCCGCAGTCCAGCCCATGACCGCACTGAGCCAGCGAGGCCGGCGACTGACTCCACGTGTTCGACAACAGCAGGCGAACCTGCTCCACCAAGTGCTGCCGGAGCTGGCCGACCAGATCCAAGCCGAGTCCGGCTGGCCCGCCCTGGCCGCCACACTGGACGACCCCCGGAGAGCCGGCCATGACCCGGCCGCCCTGCTGACCGAAGCCACGGCACGGCGCGAACTACGCTCCGCCGGATCCATGAGCGACGTCCTCATCTGGCGCCTGCGCCGCAGCGCTCACCTGCCCGCACTACCCGACGGCCACAACGCCACGGCCCTCCGAGCCACCCGGCACACCTCGCACTCGGCGCCCACCACGCAGTCGGCGCCCGGCCCGACAGGGAACGATCCCCGCCGTGGGCGCTGACGACCGCGTCCTGATCACCTGAACCGGGCCACGGTGTACGCGGTAGGCCCGTGCGAGGTGCCTGCTCCGATCCCGTCGCTGATCTGGAGGACGTCGAAGCCGGCGAGGGCCGCGTACAGCTCCAGCTCACGCGGTCCGAGGACACGTCGACGGATCACGTCCCTTGTTTCCTCACCAGAGTTGAACACCCAGTGCCGGCGCATGGTGTTCATCTGGGCCCGCAGGTCCCATTCATAGGTGATGGTCACTTGGGCCGTGCCCGATCCGGTCTCGACCTCTGTTTCCTGCGGCTCATCACGCTCGATCGGGGCTACGGAGCAGCAGAGTATGAGGAGCGTCCCAGGGCGGGCGTGCGCTGCGAAGGTCCGGAAGACCGCCTGAATGTCCTGGTTGTCGTGCACGTAGGAGAGGGAGTTTCCCAGGCAGGTCAGCACGTCAGCAGTGTGGTCGAGGCGGATGGTACGCATGTCGCCGAGGCGGATGTCGAGGCCGGGCCGCGTGCGGCGGGCGTAGTCGACCAGGCCGGGCTGGAGCTCGACGCCGATGCAGTCGAAGTAGTGGGCCAGCAGCTCCAGGTCTCTGCCGGTTCCGCAGCCCAGGTCCAGCAGAGTGCGGGCGTCCGGGCGGTGCCGGTCGACGAGCGCCCGGCAGGTGCTCGCGCTGGTGCTGTCGGACTGCACTCTGTCGTACAGGGCGGGGTCTCGGTAGAAGAGGTTGGAGGCTGCCAGGTGTCTGGGTTCGGCGATGTCCAGGCCGCTCATGCGAGGCTCCGCAGTCCGACTTCCAGGGCAAGTGTGTCGCACAGCAGGTCGGGTACCGCGGGAGTCCGCTCGGCGTGGTCGCGGGCCCGGCTGAGGGCGTCGGCAGCAACGTAGCCGAGATCGATCAGCAGGGAATCGGTCAGCATCTCGTCCAGGAGAGGGAGCCCGTAGGTGCGCAGTCCCGACTCCATGACCGCGAGGAAGTTCTCCGGCTCGGTCGGAGCCGCGACGGACTCGGGCAGACCCGCCCGCCGAAGCCGGTCGCGGAACATCCTCTTGTCGCGTTTGTACTCGTACGGCAGCTGCTCCATGAAGCGGATCACCCGGGGGTGGACGAGCGGGGCCACCGGCCAGATACCGAGTCTCACGTACGCCGGGTTGTGCAGACCGAAGGCCATGAGCGTGGGCACAGGCAAGACCGGGATGGGAGCGAGGTTCTCGTTCACCTGGGCCAGCGCCGCGGTGGCCTTGTCGCCGAGCCACGGCACCGGCTCCATCGGCGGGAGTCCGGCTTCCGTACGCGAGTGGTGGGCGTTGACCTCGTCCCCGCCGCCGCCTGTGAAGATCAGCTCGCAGTCATGTGCGGCCACGTGCCCGCGCACGACGTCGAACGCTTCCTGGTAGAAGGCGCCTGCCGGATCGTGCGGCCGTCTGCGTTCCCTCACGCCTCCAGGCACGAAGGGCGGGTGCTGCATCGCTGGCACGGCGGTGTCGCGCAATCCCAGGTGATCCACCAGGGAGCGGCGCCGGTCTCGCTGGAGCTGGCCGATCCGACCGCCCATGAGCAGCCCGAAGGTGTGCACGGAGCCGAAACCGGCCGCGCCGGCGGACAGTGCCACGTTGGCCGAGTCCGCTCCGCCGGACACCTCGACGCCGATGCGGCCGGCCGTCGATCGCCACTCGGCCACGGCCTCGGTGAGCAGTGCGTCGAACGCGGTCACGGGATCCACTCCGCTACGGAGGCTGCGGGGTTCCAGGACGTGCTGGGCGGGCTCGGGGTAGAGGATGGAGAGCCCTGCTGGCGTGAAGACCGCCGTAGCGCGTTCGGTGAGTCGGTACACGCCGTCGAAGAGGGTGTCGGTGCTGTAGCGGTGTTGGCGGCTCAAGGTGCGGGCGACCGCTCGTGGATTGAGCCGGTCAGGTCGCAGGTGCGGCCGGAGGTCGACGATGTCCCACGACCCGAAGACCTCGTCGCCGACAGCTGTGAGGTACAGCGGAACGGTACCCAGCACTCCCGCCGAGACCTGGATCTCGTCGGGCCGGACGAGCAGCGACGTGTAGTCGGCTTCACCGTCTCTATCTTCCCGCACCAGCGCACAGGCGCTCGATCCGTCGCCCAGTATGAGGTCCGCGACCAGGACAGTTGCGTGAGCGGGTCGGATCCAGCTCTCCCCCTTGACCCAGCGGTCTGTGTCCCACCGCCAGCCGGCGTCCCGGGTGTCTGCCAATCGCACACGAAACGAGAGCATTCCACTCCCCTCCTCTACGGAGCGGCGGAGCAGGACGCCATGCCTTGCTCCGCCGCGTTCACTGGCCGATCAGCTGCAGTGGTCGCCGTTGTTGTCGCCACCGCCGGGCATCTTGTCGAGCAGCGCCGCGTCCATGCTGGGGACGCCGGTGACCAGGTCTCCCGTGAAGAGCTCGTCGATGATCATGGCTGTTCCTTCCTCCTGCGGAGTGGGTGGTCGGGCCCCGCGAGCTGCGGAGCCCGGACCCGTCCCTGCCGCCAGCGTTCACGGCGAACTGGACGGGAGCTCGTTGGGTGTGGGGCCCGCTCTGGCCGAGGGGAGAGCGGCTGAGCCCCTCCCCGGTGGGGACCGGGTCTTCCTGACGGCTCGCTCGGCCAGAGCGGGAGTCGGTAGGTCGGCAGCGGACCGGTGGTCTCTCAGCTGGGGGCGAAGTGCCACAGAGCCCAGGCGGCCGGGGTAGTGAAGACGATGATCAGGGCCGACAGCATCCACTGCCGCCAGCCATAGGGGCGACCTCGCCTGCTGCGCCGCCGACTCACCATCCCCGGGACACCGCCACCACGATCGATCCCCCGAGCGCCAGGACGCACGCGATGTACATGACCTGGGCAGTGACCTGGCCTTTCACTGCGCGCCCTGGCCCTTGCCCTGCTGTTGCCCCACGGTCGGCGCGAGGCCGGGGCGGCCGATGAAGACGCGTCGTGCTCGTTCCTGGTCGGGCAGGGTGGCGCCAGGCGAGCGCACTGGCAGCTCGGTCGGGGCTTGGTCAGCCATCGTCCTGGTCCTTCTTCCGGGTCGCAAGGTAGACGTCGGCGAAGCGTCTGGTCAGCGCGCCGACGTCGCGCGTGTACTGGTAGGCGATGAAGTGGGTGGACTGCTCCGTCGGCCGGCGCGTCAGGTCGAGGACCCGGTAGCCCTCCCGGAACAGCGCCTGGACGGCCGGGTCCTCGTCAAAGCCGAGTTCCTCGGCCATCAGCACTCTCAGGTGACCGACCAGGTCTCGGGTCGTGGCGTCGATCACCGAGCGCTCGGGCATCGACAGCCGGATGGCCAGCGCTGTCTCCACAGTCTCGTCGACCGCCTTCAGGACGATCGACACTCCAGCCACCTCGGACGACGTGACGCTTCCTGCTGCCATGTCCGCACCCCTTCTCCGGCCTCCACCGTTGTCTTGTCTGACAACGTCCAGAAAAGCGGCTCGCGTTGGCGCAGACCACGGCATCCACGGGGCAGTCCTGGGACACCTCTGGGACAGCCCGGTGCCGTCGGGTTAGACGCGGGTTGATGCGTGGAAAGGGGGCGGCATGGGGCTTGCGGAGCGGCGCAGGACGCTGGGCTACAGTCAGGAAGAGCTCGCGCATGCCCTCGGCGTGGACCGACGAACCGTCAGCCGCTGGGAAGGCCGCATCACCACGCCGCAGCCGCCGCTGAGACCACGGCTGGCCGAGCTGCTCCACCTCGGCCTTGACGAACTCGACGCCTTGGTGGGACAGCCACGAGCAGCCCGACCGGAGTCGGTAGGGCCGCCGCCTCGCGACCACCACGGCTCAGGGGACCTCGACGACATGATCCGACGCCAGTTCCTGCGCGCCATCACCGTCACCAGTGCCCTGGTGGCCCTACCCCCCGACGAGGGTGCAGCCCTCGCGGAGGGTGCGCTGCGCGGGACGTCCGACGACTTCCTGCGCATGAACGGACACCTGTGGCAGGTCTACCAACTCGCCCGCGCCAAGCGCTCCGTCTACCCGGTTGTCCGCGACCAGCTCACCGCCCTGAACGAGACCCTCGACGGGCGGCCCGAGGTCGAAGCGCAGGCCCTGTGCGGCGCGGCCGGCGACCTCTTCCAGCTCGCCGGAGAACTGGCCTTCGACGGCAACCGCTACACCGACGCCGCCGCCTCCTACACGCTCGCCGCCTCTGCCAGCCAGGAGGCGAAGTCCTACGACCTGTGGGCGTGTGCCCTCGTCCGCCACGCCTACGTCGATCTGTACGAACGCCGCTACACCGACGCGGTCGGCACGCTGTCGGCCGCCGAGAAGGTGGCACGGCGCGGCGACGGCTCCCTGTCCACCCGCCACTGGGTTGCCGCCGTCCAGGCCGAGGCATACGCCGGCCTCGGCGATCTCTCCGCCTGCGAGCGCGCCCTGGACGAGGCGGAGAAGGTGACCGGCCTGAGCGGGCCGGCCCACAACGGTGGCTGGCTGCGTTTCGACGGCTCCCGCCTCGCAGAGGAACGCGGAGCGCGTTACCTCCAGCTCGGTCGCCTCGACCTCGCCGAGAAGGCACTCAGTACCGCACTCAGTCAGGACGTCCTCGCTTCCGGCCAATCCTTCCGGCGACGCGGTGCGGTCCTGACCGACCTCGCGGCCATCGGCGCCCGGCGCCAGGACCCCGACCAAGTACTCGCCTACGGCGGGGAGGCGCTGCGACTCGCCCGCACGACCTCCTCCGGTTACGTCGCCCATAAACTTCAAGGGCTACGAACCGACCTCGGCCCACTCACCCGCGACGCCCGCGTGGCGGAACTGGGCGCCGAGATCGACGCACTGTGCACGACGTGACGAGAGGGGAAGGCATGTCGCAGTCCGAGGGCGCCCGACTGTTCCGCGAGGCTTGGATCACCGGAGTGCGCAAGCACTTCCCCGGCGAGCCCAAGCCCGGCTACGTCACCCCCTGGGAAGAGACCCCCGAGTGGGAGCGCCAGGCCGCCGGCGCCGTCCACGACCAGGTGCGCCAGTTCCTCGACCTCAGCGACCGCCACGCCTCCCGCCTCACCCGCGAGCAGAAGAGCCGCTTCGTCGCCACCTGCTGGACCGCGCAGATGTACAAGCACTTCGAGAACCCGAAGCCGGGTTATGTCGCCGACTGGCCCGACCTGCCCGACTGGCAGAAGGAAACTGACGCCGACATCTTCGAGGCCATCGAGGACGCCTCGAAGTAGCCGCCACGGCAGGTTCCGTTCAAGTCGGTCCGCGCAAGCCAGCTGCGGCGTCGATCGGCGCCAAACCGAGGGCCGCGCTGGAGTGTGCGCCGCATGACGGTTCTGACTCGCCCGGTACGGCGGCTACACCCGGTCGACACCGAGGGCAGCACGGCCAGGAGCCCGGGCCCCGTGCGGTCAGAGAATCGGGCAGCCTTCCACGCCGTCCCCACGCCCTGCCCGTCGAAACGTCCCACTCACCCTTCAGAGCGGCTACGCCGCAGGCAATTCCTCTGAAGCCTCCGATTCAGCTGACAGGTCACCGATGGTGAGACCCAACATAAGAGCCCCTTCGAGTGCCGCAAGGATGCTCAAGAGCTGACTCTTCTCCTCGGGCGTCCCGTGATCAGTATGCTTCATCTTCTGCAACTGATTCCGAATGGAAACCAAAGCAATAGCGATCACATCGTGGATAAAGTCGGGACCTTGACCGTCATCGTTCTCGCTAGCTTCGCGGGGCGTAATGGGGTCACCGCCATAAACAAGACACAGAGCTTCCGCCCGCTTGGTCGGGCGCATCTGCCCCTGCACTTCATGCGTCAGATCTTCTGCATCCGGAAGATTGGAATCCACCCAGGCCAGCACTTCTCCAGGCTTGAAGCTTTCTCGCATGATGCGATCAAGCAATTCGATAAGAGAGCTTGCAGCCTGGGAAACACCATCCTCCGAGAACTGAAGCGCATCTCGCGCACCTCGAATTTTCCTCACCAGCGGGGAATTTCTGCGCTCCACGCGCTTGACCGACGCTTCCGCCACCATGGAGCGAAAGCTGGTTACGAGGTCATCTACACCTCCTGGGGCCAGCGTTGCAAGATCAGAACCCTTCGCGCTCGTCACCTCCATAGGTAGAGCGGCAAGGACTTTCTCCCCGAGGAAATCGTCGAGCGAAACCAGCATTTCGACGGCATTCACCGCAAGTACGTTGGCCGGCTGGACACCTTTGAGCTGACTCTGAGAAGAAATCTTGACTGCGTCATTCCATGCCACAACGAAAGGAGTGAGTGCGCGCACGCCACGCCGAACCGCCAAGGCGACCACAGCACCATCCTGCTTCAGAGAATCCATGAAGCGCTTATAGCTTGCCGCCCCCAGAAGGCGCTCAGCGAAGCTGCTGTAGTTGCGATTCTTAAATCGCTCCACCCAACGTTGCAGCTGCTGCTCGCCCTCGAATTCATCGACGAAGGCTTGGAATATCTCCTTGAGTCGCTCTTCCGTAACCTCTGAAAAGCAGTCTTCAACCCGCTCCTGCCACGGGCGCTGGTCCCTGTCGTTGGTGAGCGCCTTGCACAGCGAGACGACAGCCTCCATCACGAGCACAGCAGACTCGCTGATACGCAGCGTCTCGAGTAGCCCAGGATCCAACGTCCGCACGCAGGCGGCAAAGCTGGACTGGTAGACGGTGACAGGTACGGGTTCTTGCACTATGCCTCGCCTCACTCCGACAAGTACGCGCGCTCTTCAAAGAAAGTACCGATGTACGCAACGATGCGGTACCGAATTTCGTTGACGGAGCTACCGGCGAGAGCCGGCAGGGTCTCCAGTATCGGTGGACTGTACGACACACCACTGACGTCACTGAGGGACCGTCAGTAGCCATGCTGTGACTCGGCACCGACCGGCTCGACGACTGCAGACGCACACGCCGATGCTCCGAGCCGCTGGGACCGGCCCAAAGACACGCCCAAGATCGCGAGGCTAGCGGAGGGGAATGCAAGCATCCCGGCCCCGGCAGAGCAGGTCGGGCTCGACGCTGCGAAGTTCCTCCAGCAGTCATGCAGTCTGTAGCAGCACGCGCCTGAACACACACCACGCCATACGGGAAATCGGCAGCGGCACCCGCCACCTAGCTCGGCACCACCCCCACATGGTGGGCCCCGCCAGCCCATGACTATGCGTTATCACCTCGGCGCCAGCCGGTGTCTGCGGCTGACCAGCCAGCTCACGTGGGGCGGTTTCTTGGGTGGTCATTGACAGCATCAGGTCGACGTCGCCGTTTTTCGATCGTCGAGCTTCACATCAGCCATGTGCAGGGTGTCGGGACCAAGGTGCTCAAGGTGGCGCTTCAACACTTCCTTGATGCTTCGGTCGTCTCCAGAGGCTGTTGGTTCGTCAGTCCCGGGGGAAGGCGGCGAGCCAGCGGCCGTCCTGGAACTCGGCGGGGACTTCGTCCTCCCACGGATCGATCCCGCGGCGTTCCAGTTCATCGAACCATCGGTCCCGCTGCGACTCGGGGAGCCGTCGTCCGCACCAGGGGCAGAAGTCGATGGTAATGCTCGACGTGCCGCCGTCGTGGATGATCAACCCGTATTCCTGGAACTTGGCGCTGAATCCGATCAGTGCGTCCGGGCAGGCGAAGGGGTCGTCGTGCTGGTCACAGCGCACGTTCACACAGCGGCTCATCGCTTCGCAGCAGTGGCTGGTCATGACCTCGGCTTTCCGGTGATCGGCACTACGACCAGAAGTAGATCACGGTCTGTGGTGATCACCGGGTGGCACGTGGCGATCTGAGCAGTGGGCCCGGCTGGAGTCATCGGGTCCTGATCGAGTGAGCCGGGGCCAGTGCGGACAGCCATGTCTCCCCAGCGGGCCGAAGGCACCGAGGCGAACCCTGAGCTGAGGCGAGCGTCGTGCCGGAACCTGCTGCGGCGCTCGCGAACGGGCGGCACCTTCTGGATGGGACGCGGCACCCGCGAGTTCAGCGGAACCACCAGGTCAGCACCGTTGTCATCAGGAACACGACGACCGCCGCAAGCCAGACCATCAGGCGCGTCGGCCCCGAAGGCCTGACCGACGCCCGCTCCCCTTCCTCCCCTGACAGCAGCGCATCCGCGAACGCCTGCGCGGTCTGCGGTCGTTCGTCAGGTTCAACGGACAGCGCAGCGCGAAGCAGTGTTTCGGTGCCGTCCGGAACCCCCAGCTCTCTGGGAAGGGACGGCAACGACGTCGTCGACGCCTGCTGCGTCACAAGGACTGTGCGACCGCCCGACCCGAACGGCTTGCGTCCGGTCAACAACTCGAACGCGACGACACCGAGGGCGTACACATCGGCTCGACCGTCGAACCCGCCCGTCTGGAAGGCCTGTTCGGGCGCCATGTACGCGGGAGTGCCGGTGGTGACTGTCAGCCCCGACGCGTCGGCCAGTTGCTTCGCGCTGCCGAGGTCCGCGACCAGTACGGCGGCAGGCGTGCGGCTGGTGTCGAGCAGGAGGTTCGACGGCTTGATGTCGCGGTGGACGACGCCCGCGTCATGGAGCACCTGCACTGCGTACCCGGCCTCGGCCGCGAGCCGGAGCGCCTCCGCGGGCCGGCAGTGCCCTGTCTTCTCGGCCAGCGTGCCGCCTCGCACGTAGTCCATGACGAAGTACGGCCGGTCGTCCTGGACGCCGACGTCGTGAACGCGCACGACACGTGGGCTGGAGATCCTGCGGAGCAGCCTCGCCTCCGCCAGGAAGCGCTGTCGTACATCGGCGTTCGACGCCCAGTTGTCCGCCAGCACCTTGACCGCGACATCAGTGTCGAGCTCGGGGTCGTATGCCTTCCAGACGGTGGCGAACGAACCGGCTCCCAGCCTGTCCTCGAGGAGATAACGACCTAGCTTCTGCATGTGGCAACATTTTTCCCGGGGCGATGTGGCGGATGTGGCCGGCTGTGGTGTCGGGAACTTCCGTGCGACCCAGTGGGTCCAGGGCGGACGATAGCGGGGGGACAGCAGGGTGCTCGACGAGGATGAGCTGACGCACCTCGTGGCGTCTGCCCAGGCAGGTGACCGGTCGTCCCTGGACCGCCTCCTCGTCCGGCTTCGGCCCACCGTGATGCGCCGCTGCTCCCGGTTTCTTCCGCACTACGCCGACGCCGAAGAGGCCGCGCAGGACGCCCTGTTGTCCATCAGCACACATCTGCACGAGTACACCGGGCGAGGCTCCTTCCTCGGCTGGGTGACAGTGATCGCCTCGAACGCCGCCAGGTCCACGTATCGCTCGATGCGCCGACGCGCGGAGGACAGTCATGCCGTCCTTCCCGACGGTGTCGACCCACGGACGACCAGCGTCATCGCTGGGACCCGCCTGGACCTGATGGAGGCCCTGGCCGCTCTGGAGGAGCGGCACCCGGCCCTGGTGGAGTCCTTCGTGCTGCGCGATCTCGGAGATCTGACCTATCTTCAGGTCGCGGAGATCACCGACGCTCCTCTGGGCACGGTCAAGGACCGCATCCATCAGGCCCGTCGCTTCATGCGCGACCGCCTCGGCGGTGGCCTGTGAGACGCCCCGGCCTCCCGCTCTCACCTGGCATCAGCTCCACTGCGGGCCGGGAGGTGCTGCCGTGCGTCCTCGGGCGATCGCCGTCATCCTGGCGGTAGCCGCCGTACTCGGCCTGTTGACCGGACGGTTCGTCCTGCCCGCGCCCTCTGCTCGGGCCACCCCGACGACGACGCCGGGCGCTGTGGCGTCCTCGCCGGGCAACGGCTCTCCGACGCCGAGGCCCGCGAGCGGGCCCATGACGAACCGGCACTTGTTGACGGCGGCCGACTTCAGGACGGTTGGTGTCTCCCAGCGCATCTACGTGCGGGACCGCGTCGGGGACGGCAACTACGCCAACGCGACCTGCACCGGCGAGAAGACCCTCGGCGAGACGCTGGGATCGCTCGACGCTCACTTCCGCGGGTTGGTGACGAGCAAGGACACGGGCCCCGGCGACCCTACCGAGGCGGCGAACATCGAGGACCAGGTCGCCCGCGAAGTCGCCGACGACGCCGGAAGCCTCGCACTGGCTCGGAACTACGCGGAACGCCTGCTGTTGGAGGAAGTGCCGTGCCAGAGCGAGCCCGCCACCCACTGGGTCTACGGGCCGACGCACACGATCGACGTCGCTGCGGACATCACCGCGAGTTGGATGGGTGTGTACGGCGGCGACCTGAACACCACCGGGACCGCACCACGAGGCAAGGAGCCGTGCGGAGGCGTGGCCGTACTCCGCAACGGCTCGCACTACGGGGTCCTGGAGATTCATGCCTGCCTGGGCACGGCTGCGATGACGCGGATCGTCCGTACGGCCGTGACGCGGCTCTGAGACCACCCCCGCCCCACCAGCGGACGTGACATGGATCACGTCGATCGGGGCGGATCGCCATCCAACATCTCCCGTACCTCCGGCATCTCCCAGATGTACGACGACGCCCACCGCGTCGCGACCAGACAGGAGATGAGATGTTCGACAACCAGGCAGCCCGCGAGAAGTTCCCGCGTTTCGGTCGTACCGCAGGTATAGCCGCCTCCGTCGGTGCCGCCCTGATGGCGGTCGGCATCGGCGCGCTTCCCGCCGCCGGCGCGGACACCAGTTCCGCGAGTCGGCCGGCGACCGCCCCTGCCGCTGCTTCTGCCCGGCCCGGCCTCGGATCGGCCGGCCTGATGCAGAGTGACGACTTCTTCCAGCAGGGCCTGGCCCCGGTCCGCGCGGCGGTGGACCTGACCGGGAAGCAGGCTCTCTCGGCATGCTCCGGCGAGGAGACGATGCGAGAGCTGACCAAGGGGAAGGCCGCCGCCTATGCCGACGTGACCTGGAGCTTCGACACCGAAGGCACCTCGCTGACCGAATCCGTCGCGGACGGTTCCACCGACACATCGGCGGCCTCGTACGAGAAGCAGCTCGACAAGCTGGTGCGCGGCTGCCAGGACGAGCCGCGTGGTCACTGGTACTACGGCGAGGGGCACACGATCACCGTCAAGGCGGGTGTCGGCAGTTGGTACCCGGCCTTCAGCGGCGACGGCAAGGTTGCCGGCGGCGTCGCGGTGATCCGCAGCGGCCACAGGTTCGGCATCGTCGAACTCACCGGTCAGCCCAGCGACGACCCCGGCTACATGGAGGGCATCACCGCCGCTGCCGTCACCCGGCTGGCCGACTGACCTGGTCCGGGCGGTTCCGGGAGCTGTTCACGTGGGTGCCGCACCCGGTCCCGGGACCGTCCGGGCCGGCCGACGAACGTCTGGTCGGGGTTCGGGAAACGGTGGCGTCGGACGACGGAGGACAGCGGACGGGTGAGCGGGCACGGTAGGTCCGGCCCGCGCCGGGGCCCGCTCGGTCCGCACCGGCGGCCAGGTTGCCGGGGAGAGCAGGCGAGGAGTGACGGACCGGGCCAATCTTCCTCCCCATGAGGCGCGCCACCGCCCGGGGCCGGCTGCGGATGAGTGGGTTCCGGCCCCAACAGCGCCTGTCCGGGCTTATGTTCACGGCGGTATCGGCTCTCGTACCTACAGGAGGCCCCGCGCATGCGCCACGCTCTCCGTACCGCCATGACAGGGGTGGTGACCGCCGGCACCTTGCTGGTCTGCGGCACCGCCCAGGCCACGCCCCCGGGACCGGGGGTCACCGCCCGCGTGATCCGTCAGACCACCGTGAACGGCACCGAGTACACCCTGCGGGAGATCACCGTCCCGCCCGGGCAGAGCACAGGCTGGCACTACCACGACGGCCCGCTGTACGGCGTCGTCAAGCACGGCACCCTCAGCCACTTCGATTCCACCTGCGCCTCCGACGGCGTGTACCCCACAGGCAGTGTCATTCAGGAACCGGCCGGAGCCGGCTACGTCCACATCGGCCGCAACCTGGGTGACACGCCCCTCGTCCTGGACGTGCTCTACGTCCTGCCGCACGGAGCCCCGTTCTCGGAGGATGCGCCGAACCCGGGCTGCCCCTTCCAGTGATCACTGCGGCAGCGGCTGCTGGGGCACCCGCGGCGGGTTTGCGGGACGGAACTACAGTCTCCGTTTTGACTCTTTTCGGAGGCTTGCTTCTTAGATGTGCAGGTCTTCTCGATTGCCCGTGTTCTGCGCAACCGCCCTGCGGCTCAGGATGTCTCGTGGGATGTGGTGCACTTCGCACCTCTCACGGGGAACACGGGGGATTCACATGAGCGATCGCCGTTCAGCCGCGCGCGAGGCACGGGTCCGGGCCGCCGAGGCCGAGTTCCAGCGCCAGGTGCCGGTCCACGGTGCCAACGGGGAGGAAACGGACCACCCGTTCGTGGCCACCTACTCCAAGGCCCTGCCGCACAACAAGTTCGGCGAGGTCGACCCGACCGCCTACCACCTGCTGCGCCGTGCGCTGGCCACCGGGAGCCACGAGGACTTCGAGCGGATCCCGCTCGGGGACACCCGAAAGCTGGTCAACCCGCAGGCCGGAGCCTCCTTCGACCTCCAGGGCCCGGACGGCCAGGCACTCGCCATCCGGCCGGCACCCCGCATCGACAGTGCGGAGAACTCCGCCGAGGCGGTGGAGCTGTACTGGATGGCGCTGTGCCGCGATGTGCTGTTCACGCGGTTCGGCGACAGTGAACTGGTCGCAGAGGCGGCCACCGAACTCAGCGGGCTGTCGGACTTCAGGGCTCCCAAGCAGAACGGCCAGGTCACCCCGCAGACCATCTTCCGTGGCGACACCCGGGGCGATCTGGTGGGGCCGTACCTCTCGCAGTTCCTGCTCAAGGACATCCCGTACGGCACGCTGCTGATCCCGCAGCGGCAGGACACCCTGGCCCGCCCGGTCGACCACCTGACCACCTGGGGCGACTGGCTGGAAGTGCAGAACGGATCCGAACCCGAGGAGGACGAGCGGGACCATGCGACGCGGCGCTACATCCAGACCCCGCGCGACCTGGCGCACTACGTGCACTTCGACGCTCTGTACGAGGCGTATCTGAACGCCGCACTGATCCTGCTGGGCATGAACGCGCCGGCGGATCCGGGCAATCCGTACAACTTCTCGCGCAACCAGATCGGTTTCGGGACGTACGGCAGGCCGCACATCCTCTCGCTCGTCACCGAGGTGGCCACCCGGGCACTGAAGGCGGTGTGGTTCCAGAAGTGGTACGTGCACCGGCGGTTGCGTCCGGAGGAGTTCGGCGGGCGGGTCCACCAGCAGCTGCGCGGGCAGCGCGAGTACCCGATCGACGGTGAGGTGCTGGACTCCGTCGCGGTCAAGCGGGTGTTCGAGAAGTACGGCAGCTACCTGTTGCCGCAGGCGTTCCCGGAGGGCAGCCCGACCCATCCCTCGTACGGGTCCGGGCACGCCACCGTTGCGGGGGCGTGCGTGACGATCCTGAAGGCGTGGTTCGACGAGTCGCATGTCCTGGCCGACCCGGTCGTGCCCAGCACCGACGGCACCGCCCTGGAGCCGTACACCGGTCCGGACGCCGGGCGGCTCACGGTCGGGGGTGAGCTGAACAAGGTCGCCGCCAACATCGCTACGGGCCGCAACATGGCCGGTGTGCACTGGCGCACCGACTTCACGGAGGCCGTGCGGCTGGGCGAGGAGATCGCCATCAGCGTGCTGCGCGAGGCGAAGGAAGTCACCCTGGAGGACGCGGTGTTCACCCTGAGCCGGTTCGACGGCAGCACCCTCGCCGTCTGACGTTTCGGCCCTCTCGCCCGGGTCGCCCACCGCCCGGGAACAGCGCTGGGCCCGGGCTCGCACAGCGGGTCCGGGCCCAGGCGTGAGAAGTCTGGCCCTCCGGCGACTTCCAGACGCCCGGGCCGCGTCAAGAAGTGCGGCCGGGCGCCGGCCGACCGCCGGTCTTCGTGCCGCGTGACCGGCGGGTCCTCCGGCGGCGGGCGAGCGCTGTCGCCGTGACCAGCAGCCCCGCGTGCGCTGTCGCGGACGGTGACGTGGTTACGGGCAGTCGGAGCACACCCTGGCCGGGGGCTCGACGAGCTCGTGAGGACGAAGAAAGTTCGGAGACCAGATCTACGGACTGGGGCCGACGGGACCTGTTGCCTCTCGTCACCAGCCGGTCATCGGCAGGCCCACGCCTTCCAGCCGTCCTGCCCGGCCGCCGCACCAAGGTCGTGGTGGCGCGGTCCACCGCGACAGGGAGCCGGCCGCCCGGTGGGCGGCACGACCGGGCGGCTCCGTCCCGGCCCCCTCTCGGATTCGTCACAGCACCCCGGCCTCATGCGGCCTGCGCATAGGGTGAAGCCGGTAAGTCCGCCACCGTGAGAGGTCTGTGATGCCCGAGCTCCCCTCGGATCCCGCCGTCGCACAGTTCGGCCCCCAGGGGCTGCGCCGCATCAGCGTGCCCGCCTCGTACGGAACCGTGCCGGCCTCGGCCCGCACCCACCTCGCGCAGGTCGGTGTGCCGCTGCACGTCGGTCCGTACTTCATCGCGGCGGACGACACCGACGGGCCCACCCTCGGGATGTACACCGGCCACCGCGGCGTCGCCCTGCAGGGCGACTGGGCGGAGTGGGTCCGCATCGGCACCGACCGGCTGGCGCACCTGTGTGTCCGCACCGACGGCTCCGTACAGGCCGTATTCCTCGGTCGCGGCGAGTCCGCCCTGTTCGTCGACTCGGACGTCGCCGCCTTCACGCACTGCGCCGCCGCCCTGGACCGCGCCCTCCCGGTGATCGCCGCCTCCGACGGACTCCAGGCCGCCGCCCAGGCGTTCGCCGCGCTCGTCCAGGAGATCCGGCAGATCGACCCCGAGGCCGTCGCCGACCGGGAGAACTGGTGGTCGCGGGTGCTCGACGACGTCCGCCACACCCTCAACTTCCCCTTCTCGTCGGCCTTCGAGTACGTCGGCGAGGACGGCGCGAAGCAGATCGTCACCGCCCAGACCGGCCCTGGCCTCCTGCACCCGGAGGAGCTGCTGTGGCAGCGGCTCTCCTCCGCCGGGGTGGAGCCCGAGCAGGTCCGCCGCGTCTACTGCGAACTCCAGCCGTGCATGATGCCGGGCCACTACTGCGCCGCCTGGCTCCAGGCCGTCCTCCCGCACGCCGAGTTCACGCACAGCTTCGACTACGGCGACACCGCGGAGTCCCGCGAGGAAGGCCTCAAGGCGCTCATCACGCACGCCGCTCAGCAGGCTCAGCAGTGACGCGCGGCCCGGGTGCCGCAGGAACGGAGGTGGGTGCGTGACCGCCGGCCCCGCCCCGCGGTGGTCCCGGCCCGCTTCCGGGCGGGAGCCCGCCGCGGCCGCCCTGCTCTCCTGGCTCGGTGACCCCCGCGCCCCCGGCCTCGCCGTGGTCACCGGCTCCGCGGGCAGCGGCAAGTCGCGGCTCCTCGCCTGGTTGATCGGCCACGGCACCCGGCCCGGCACCGTCGGGGAACGGCGCATCCACGGTTTCGTGCCGCTGCCCGGCCAGACCGCGACCACGGCCGCCTGGATGCTCGGCGAGCAGTTGTCGATCGCCGCCCGCTCCCCGGGCGACCTGCTGGCCGCGCTCGCCGCCGACCGGCGCCGCACCGTCGTCGCGCTGCCCGAACTGCACTCCGCCGAGCAGCCCGGCCCCCTCGTCGACCTGGTCCTGGACCTCGCCTCGCTGGAGCACGTCCGAATTCTGGTCGAGGTCCGCTCCGGTACCGAATGGGCGCAGGCGCTCACCGCCGCACCGTGCGCGCGCATGGACCTGGACGAGCCCCGGTGGACCGACGAGGCCCGCCGTGAGGCCTGGGACGCGGCCCACCCCGGCGGCCCGGCCGGACCCGTGGGGCAGGAGCCGGAGCCGGAGCAACCGTTCGACCTGGACGATCCCGCCTCGGTGTGCGCCGGCGACCCCTGGAGCGTGACCACGGCGTACGAACGCTCCGAGGAGAGCCACGGCGGACTGCGCGCCGCCTGGCTGCGGGCCGGCGCCTCCCTGACCCGCGAGCAGCCGGCCGCCGAGCGCGCCCTGGTCCTCCTCGCCGCCCTCGGTGACGCCGCTGACCCGCGACTGCCCGCCGTCCTCGACTCCGTCGCCCGGGACGCCTCCTGGAGCGTCGTCTGGCACCGGGTGCGTGGCGACGTCACCCCGCCGTGGCCCGGCCCGGTGCGCTCCCTGGTCACCGGTACCGGTCCCCTGGCCGGGCAGCTCGTCGTCGCCGACCACCAGGGCACCGTGCGCGTCCTCGACGCGGAGAGTGCCCGCTCCACCGGACGCCTCCCGCACTCCGTGCCGGGCGTCCGCGCCGTGACCGAGCACGGCGACGGCACCGTCGGCGTCCTCGACGAGCACGGCCTCCTGCACTCCCAGCGCGCCGCCGAGTCCGCCCAGCGCAAGGGGCTCGCCGCCCTCCTCGACGACGGCCCCTCCGCTCGGGAGCAACTCCTCGACGCGGTACGGGAGTACACCCGGCGCCGGCTGGAGACGGTCACCACGCTGACCGGCGCCGGGGACCGTGTCGTCCTCGGCGACGCCGCCGGAACGGTGCACGTGGTGGCCGTCGGCGCCGAGCCGCGCACCGCCACGCTGCACCGGGGGCGCGTCACCGCGGTCGCCGGGACCGCCCTGCCCGTCTCCGCGGAGGGCGACACCGTCACCCTGCTGTACACGGGCGGCGCCGACGGGACCGTACGCGCATGGGCCCCCCACACCGACCCCATGCCCGAGCCGGTGGCCGCCCGCGACTGCGCCGTCGACGCGGTGGCGGTGGCGGCGGCCGACGCCGGGCTCGTCCTCGCGATCGCCTGGGCCGACGGCCTCGTCGAGCACCGGGCCCTGGACGACGACCGGCTGCGCACCTTCCACCCCGGCAGCCGGGCCCACGCCCTCGCCTTCACGGCAGAAGGGGACCTGGTGGTGGGGACGGACGAGGCACTGGTGCGGCTCCGGGCGCGGTGACGGCCGCCACGCGGTGACCCGGCGGACGCCCCCGTGGCTGTCCGGCCACGGTGCGGGCGCCGGCGGCGGCCCGGAGGACCGGGCCTGGGACTCGGGGTACGTGCCGGACAGCCACCGGCGCGTCCGGCCGTCGCATTTCATGGCAGTCCGCGTCCGGGCACCGGCCTATCAACTCGGTTGCCATTACTGTCAGATGGGACTCTTGTCACAGAACCGCGACGCGTCCGGGTTTCTGCTTGTGCACCTGACAAGCTGCCCCGTTAGCTGGGAGCAGGAGACGCAGCAGGTTGACGGGGGACGGAGCACGCGACCATGGGTCTGGTACTGCCGAGCATCATCGACGAGGCACTCGACCTCATCGGAGTCAGCTGGCCCAACGTCGACGAGGACGACTACTTCGAGATGGCGACGTCCATGCGGGACTTCGCCGAGCAGTTCGAGGGTCACGGTGGCGACGCGGACAAGGCCGTGACGCGCATCCTCGACTCCTCCGAGGGCTGGGCCGTGGAGTCCATGCAGAAGCACTGGTCGCACGTGAAGACAGGGCACCTGGAGAAGATCCCCTCGGTGGCACGGCTGTTCGCGGACGCCTGCGACGTCGTCGGCCAGATCATCCGCGGCATGAAGGTCAAGGCCGGCGTCGAACTCGCCGTACTCGCCGGCACCATCGTCGCCGAACTCGCCGCGGCACCCGTGACTCTGGGCATCTCCGCCGCGGCCGCCGCCGGTGAGATCGCGCTGATGCGCACCATCGTGAAGCGGCTCATCGACGAGGCGGTCGACCAGATCGTCGACGCACTCGTCGCGAAGGTCACCGAGCCCGTCACCGGCAAACTCCAGGAACTCGTCTCGGACATGGTCCTCGACCTCGCCGAGGGAGCCTTCAACCCCGGTAAGAAGCCGGGCGGCATGCAACTGGCCACCGCGGGCGACAGCGGCGCCTCCGGCAGCGGGGGCGGCAGGACGGTCATCGACCACGTCGAGTTCGAGGACGGCGCCGGCAAGGTCTCCCGCCACGGCAGCGACATGGGCAGCCAGTCCGGCATCCACCTCGGCAAGTCGAAGCACGCCTTCCACAGGACCAAGGGCAGGGACGCCTTCACCCAGCCCATCGACAGCATCCTCGAGGGCGCCATCGACGGCATGGAGAAGGCCGTCAAGAAGGTGAGCGACCACGTCACCGACACCATCCCGGACCGGGTGAAGGCCGCCTCCCGGCACCAGAAGCGCAAGGACCACGACGTCGGCGACGAGGCCGACAAGGTCGACGTCAAGAAGGTGAAGCGGGACGGCGACACGCCCATGTACCTGCTCAGTGACGACGGTTCGATACGCCAGTTGCACCACGACGGGACCACCAGCCCCGTCCATCACAACGACTCCTCCGGGGTGAAGGACGTCCTCGGCGACCAGGCCTGGTACCCGTGGAACAACAAGGGGGAGAAGCAGCGCAAGAACAAGCCCAGCAAGGGCGATACGGTCAACTCCACGAAGGTCGCGCCCGGTTCCACCGATCTGGCTCGCGCCGCCCAGCTCGGCCGCTACGCCAACCGCACCGAACGCCCCGATTCCTACGTCCCCGGCGGCAACTACGCCTCGGCGCTGCACGACGACGGCAAGGGCAACCGGTTCATCCTGGTCGGCGCCAGCGGTGAGGCGCACTCCGAACGCTCCATCGGGCACCCGCTGATCAAGAACGGACACGAGGGCAACGTCAGCGAGCTCTACACGGAACGCGAGCCCTGCCAGAAGAATCCCAAGTGCGACAAGTATCTGGCCCGGGAATTCCCCGACCATCTCGACGTCACCCACAGCGCGAAATACGACCAGTCCGAAAAGGGGCCGGACGGCGAAGAGCTCAGCAAGTACAAGAAGGACCGGGAGCACCGCGCCTACGTCAAGTGGTTGCACGACCAGTGGGACCAGCACGGTGTCGCCGGCGGACGCACTGCTACAGTGATGGACCTCTCTCCCTTGGAGAACAAGTTCGTTCCGTAGTGGGACGGGCGTGCGGGCTGGGCGAATTCGGATTCGGATTCGGATTCGCCGGAAACGCCTCGATCCACAACGCCGTTGTCGTGACCGCTTTCGTCCACTGAGAATCCCACGGCATCCGTGCCGCCGTTGAATTCGGAGTTCCGGCAGTGCTTTTCGACATCACCCGCAGCGAACTCGTCGACATCTTCGGCGAGGATCGGCTCGCGACCATCCCCGCCACCGCCTTCCCGCCCGCCGCGGCGGACACCGAGGGCGCCCGCCTCCTGCAGAGCGTCGGCGTCCCCACCGGGACGCTGAGTCTGCGCGAGCCCGACGGGGACTCCGGTCGGCTGCCGCTCGTGCGGGACGTCGTCGACGCCGAGGACTTCGAGGACGCCCCGGAAGACGCGGGCGAATGGCCCGTCATCGGCTGGCTGCTCAACGCACACCTCGCCCTCGACCCCGGTTCCGGCAGGGTGCACGCCTTCGACGCCGACGAGGAGACCGTGCAGGAACTCCACACCGACGTCTCCTCCCTCGTCCAGGTCACCCTCCGGTTCCAGCGCCTGCTCGAGGAGTTCACCTTCAGCGGCGATGACGAGGAAGCCGAGTTCGAGCGCCTGGACGGCGAGGTCGACCGCATCCGCGAGGAGACGAGCAGCGTCGACCCGCTCCCCTTCCAGGACGACGAGACCGTCTGGTCGGTGGTGGGCGACGAGATCGCAGCCGGCCAGCGCTTCAAGGGCGACAGCCCGGGGGCCCGCTCGCTCTACGGGTGATGTGGTCGCCGGCGGCGTGTTCCCAGGAACCGACATTCGCGGGTCCACAGCCGTCCGAGCACTCCGCGAGGAGCGGCCTGACACCGAACGCCCCCCGGCTCGTGGACGATCGTGGACGAGCCGGGGGGCGTTGGGGTTGGTGGGGGGCGGGGTCAAGTGAGCGTCCACTTCTGGGTGGCGGCGCCGGTGCATGTCCGGATCTGGAGGCGGGTGCCGTCGGCGGCGGAGTTGCCCTGGGTGTCCAGGCACTTGTCCGCGCCGATGTTGGTCAGGTCGTGGGCGGAGGTGTAGGTCCACTGCTGGGCCTTGGTGCCGTTGCAGGTGTAGAGCTGCACCGGCGCCCCGTCCGCGGTGGAGGCGCCGCGTACGTCGAGGCACTTGCCGAGGGCGCGTACGGTGCCGTCGCCGCCCAGGGTCCACTTCTGCGCGTCGGCGCCGGTGCAGTCGTGGAGCTGGACCGGGGTCTCGTCCGCGGCCGAGGCGCCGGCGACGTCCACGCACATGCCGCCGACGCCCTTGACGGCGCCGGTCCGGGTGGTGCCGCCGTTCCCGGAGGGGCTGCCTGAGGCGGAGACGCGTACGTAGTCGATGGTCATCGTCTGCGGGAACGCGGTGCCCGCGTTGGGGCCGCCGGGCCAGTCGCCGCCGACGGCGAGGTTGAGGATGAGGAAGAACGGGTGGTCGTAGACCCACTTGTTGCCGTGGACGTCGGCCGGGGTGCGGGTCTGGTACGCGGTGCCGTCGACGGACCAGGTGATCGACTGGGGGCTCCAGTCGACCGCGAAGACGTGGAAGGCGTCGGCGAAGGAGGCGCCGCCCGGCAGCGAGTACGGGGCGCCGATGCCGCTGCTGCCGGAGTAGCCGGGGCCGTGGATGGTGCCGTGGACGGTGCCGGGTTCGTTACCGACGTTCTCCATGACGTCGATCTCGCCGCTGTTGGGCCACTGCGCCGTGCCCAGGTCGTTGCCGAGCATCCAGAACGCGGGCCACATGCCCTGGCCGCGGGGCACCTTGATCCGTGCCTCGAAGTGGCCGTAGGCCTGGGTGAAGGTGCGGGCGGTGTTGAGGCGGGCGGAGGTGTACTGGCAGGTGCCGTACCAGCACTGGAGCCCGGTGTCGGTGTTCTTGCGCGCGGTGATGACGAGGTTGCCGTTGCCGTCGAGGGCGGCGTTGTCCCTGCTGTCGCGGTAGTACTGCAGTTCGTGGTTGCCGTTGCCGGAGCCGCCGGTCTCCAGCGTCCACCGGCCTGCGTCCGGGGCGCTGCCGGCCGCGCCGTCGAACTCGTCGGACCAGGTCAGCGCGGTGGTGGCGGCGTCGGCCCGGTGGGCGGACGGTCCCGTCGTGATGAGGGCGAAGGCGGCGGCGACCGCGGCGGAGACCAGCAGGACGAGCCCGCCGAGCGACCACCGGCGTGCGCGGTGAGCGGCCATGACTGAACACACCTTGTCTGTGGGGAAGTTCCGTGGGGGGTGAAGTGGGGGGTGGGCTGTGGGGAAGCCCCGATGCTACGGACCGTTGACAGTTCGACCAATTGCCCGGTTCGCGTTGCAACTGCCCCTGAACTGCGGTTACTTGATGCCATAAGAGTCTGGTCCGGTCGCTTAATGAGCGGTTAAGGCCGGCTTAAGCAACTTCCCGACCGGTGGAGCAGGCGTCAGCGGGTGGAGCCGCAGCCGGGCCGGGGTCGGGGCGGTGCAACCGGCGGGGCCGCCGGAGAGTCCTACCCGGCGTGATCAACACGCGCGCACGGCGCACGCTCGGCGCCTCCACGCTCGTCGTCGTCCTGGCGGCCCTGGTGCTTTCCTGCTCCGGCGGCTCGGGGAGTTCCGGCACGACGGCGGGCGGCCGGGAGTCACCCGCCCGCGAAGTTCCGGCCGCCTCGGCCCCCGCGACCGAGGAGCCGCCGGCTCCGGGCACGGTGCCTCCGGTGCCCTCGGTGCCGGCGACCGAGAAGGTCCGCGATGCGTTCGCCCGGCTCCAGGCCACCTACAACGACGGGTGCACGACTCCGGGGAACTGCGAGTACTTCCTGGGACGGGTGCTCGATGAACTCGGCAGCCTCGACAAGGCCATGAAAGCCGACCCCCAGGGCCCCGCACACTTCGAGCAGCCCCTCGCCTGGATCGCCGAGCTGCGGGCCGAACTCGGTGGCGACCGCTCCTTCGAGAACCTGAAGAAGCACCGGAAGCTGCTCACCGGGACGCGCGACAGGATCAACACATGGATGCAGGGGCATCCGGAGGACTACCGCTGAGAGCGCGCTCCCGGACAGGAGGGCCGCGCGCGTTCGGGCCCCCGCATCACACGGTCCTTCCCACGTCGGCGGGCGCGCCGGCCGGGGACGGGAGCAGGGCCTGGACGCGGTCCCGCAGGACGTCGCGGAGGTCGTCCATTCCCTGGCCCGTGCGGGCGGAGACGGCGACCGCGTCCGGGTGCAGGCGTCGCAGCATCGCCAGGTGCGCGGGTTCGGCGAGGTCCGCCTTGTTCAGCACCAGCAGTTCGGGCACGTCGTGCGCGCCGATGTCCCGCAGGACCCCGCGGACGGTGGCGATGTGCTCCGTCGCCTCCGGCGAGGAGGCGTCGACGACGTGCAGGGCCAGGTCCGCCTGCGTGACCTCCTCCAGCGTCGAGCGGAAGGCGTCGACGAGCTGGTGCGGAAGGCGGCGGACAAAACCGACGGTGTCGGTGAGGGTGTACGTCAGCCCGTCAGGGGTGCGGACCTGGCGGACGAGGGGATCGAGGGTGGCGAACAGGACGTCGGCGACCTCGGCGTGCGCGCCCGCGAGCCGGTTCAGCAGAGCCGATTTCCCCGCGTTGGTGTACCCGGTGATCGCCACGGACGGGACACGGTCCCGGGTCCGGCGCCGCCGCGTCACCTCCCGCCGGCGGGCGGTGCGCCGCACCTGCTCGCGCAGGGTCCGCATGCGCCGGCGCAGATGACGGCGCTGGATCTCCAGCCGCATCTCACCGCGGCCGCGTACGCCCGCCCCCGCGCCGCCGGCCGTCCGGCCGCCGCCGATGCGCGACATCTCGCGGCCGTGGCCGCGCAGCCGCGGCAGTTCGTACGCGAGCTGGGCCAGCTCCACCTGCACCTTGCCCTCGGAGCTGCGGGCGTGCTCACCGAAGATGTCCAGGATCAGCCCGGTGCGGTCCACCACGCGCACCCCGGTGCGGTCCTCCAGGCCGCGCACCTGCGCCGCGGTGAGCTCCCCGTCGGCGATCACGACGTCCGCGTCCCGGGTCTCGACCAGCTCGGCGAGCTCCTGCGCCTTGCCCGAGCCGAGATAGGTCGCCGGGTCCGGCCGATCGCGCACCTGCACGATCCGGTCCGCCACGTCGATCCCGTCGGTCGCGGCCAGGCGCTCCAGCTCGTCCAGTGCCCCCTCCCCCGCGGAGCCGGGGCCGTCACGCTCGGCGAGTGCGAGCAGGACCGCCCGCCACTGCCGCGCTCCCGCGTCCTGCGCGTGGGCCGTCGCTCCGGGATGCGCACCTGTCAGCCATGTGCTCGGCATGATCCTCTCCGCCCTGCCTGAGGTCGTGGACTCCGGGCCGGCGTTCGGCGTCTCGACGAGGGGCGGCCCCTGTGCTCCCGCAGGGTGAGCGCGCAGCCAGGAGGACGGCACCCGGGTACCCGTCGCCGGCGCCGCGTACCTCGGTGCGGCGGTGGCCCCGACCGGGGTCCTGCTTCACCACGCCCCACGCCTCGGCCGGGTGCGCCCTCCTCGTCGGCGAGGTCGGCGCCACCACCCGTTGCACGCTCACGGCGGACGACGGCAGCACCTTGGGCGTCTCGGTCACGGTTTTCTCTGTCCACGGAGACCGGATCGACTTCGACATCGAGGCCGACGACGAGGCTTCTCCTGCTGCCGGCTGACAGCGACCTCTCCGGGCTTCTCTCCGACAAGTGGGGATCGCCCGTGCCCGGTCGTCGGCAGAGCGAGGAGCATGAGGCGGTGCGGCCGCCGAGGGCGAGGTTCGCGCGGGTCGGCGACCGCGTTGATCACAGCCGGTCGCCGTCCGGTGCCGTCCGGGGCAGGGCTTAGTGTGGGTCGTGGAGGAAGCGGCCCGGTGCGGGCTCTCGCCGGGTCCGGTGCCGCCTGCCGGAGGTGCTCGTCTCGAGCTGGAGGTTGCGCAACTTGTACGGCGAGGCGGTATGAGTGGTGAGCCCTTGCGCCGCTTGGCCACCGCGGTGACGGAGCAGTCCGCGGTGGCGCAGGCCCGTGCGCGCTGGGAGGCCCGGCGCAGGGACCTGCGGGTGCTGGCGGTCGTCGCCGTGGGCGGCGCCCTCGGGGCCTGCGCCCGCTACGCGGCGGCGCTGCTCTGGCCGACGGGCGACGCCGGGTTCCCCTGGACGACGCTGGGCGTCAACGCGGTCGGGTGCCTCGCCATCGGGGTGTTCCTGTCGGCGATCACCGAACACCTCACCGTGCACCCGTTGCTCCGCCCGTTCTTCGGGACCGGAGTCCTGGGCGGCTTCACGACCTTCTCCACGTACTGCGTCGACATCGAACGTCTGGTGCGAGCGGACAGAGCCGGCATCGCCCTGGCTTATATGGCGGCGACCGTGGTGGTGGCCCTGCCGGCGGCGAGGATCGGCATGGGCGCCACCCGGCGCGTCCTGGTGAAGAGAGGACCGTGACCATGGAGCATCAGGGGCGCGCGCTGCGTCTGACCGTCATCGTCGACGACACGGACACCTGGCACCACAAGCCCTTGTTCACGGAGATCGTGCACCGCGCCCACGCCTTCGGCCTGGCCGGGGCGACGGTCCTGCGCGGCGTGGAGGGCTTCGGCGCGACGTCGGTCGTGCACACCACGCGGTTCCTGTCCATGGCCGACAACCTGCCGGTGATGATCATCATCGTCGACGAGGAGGACCTCATCCGGGCGTTCCTGTCCCAGCTCGAGGAACTGCCCATCGGCGGCCTCGTGACCCTGCAGGAGGTCGAGGTGGTGCGTCACCAGGGCCGGGAGGCCGGGACCGGATGAGGTTTCTGCTCGTCGCCCTCGGCGGAGCCGTCGGCGCCCCCTTGCGCTATCTGATCGACCGGACCGTGCAGGCACGCCACGACACCACGTTCCCCTGGGGGACGTTCGCCGCCAACGTGACCGGATCGCTGATCCTGGGGGCGCTGACCGGGGCGGTGCTCGCCGGGGCCGCCCCGCAGAACGTCCAGCTCCTCCTCGGCACCGGCCTGTGCGGGGCGCTGACCACGTACTCGACGTTCTCCTACGAGACGCTCAGGCTGGCCGAGTCCGGAGCGCGCTTCCTCGCCGCGGCCAACGTGGTGGCCTCGATCGTCGCCGGGCTGGGCGCGGTGTTCGTCGGGCTGGCCTTCGCCCGGGCGGCCTTCGGCTAGGGCCTGTCCGACGATTCGCGTCGTCGCCCCCAGGGCGGCCGCGCGGCGTCAGGTGGGCCGGCCCCGACCGCCCGGGGGGATCCGCCGACCCGCGCTGCCGGGACGGGGGTGTCGGCGGGTGTCTCAGTCGGGCGGGCAGCCGAACCAGTTCACGCTGTCCTCGCCGAGGGTGTAACCCAGGCACCTGATGACTCTGTTGTGCAGGGTCTCGGTCCGGTCGACCCCGCCGTCGGCGTACTCCGTCCTGTAGTGGGTCAGTACCAGGTCGTCGATCCTGACGGTGTGCCAGCGGCGCTTGTCGGACGGCAGGCTGCAACGGTGGCCGGTCAGGTTGCGGCTGGGCCCTCCGCTCCCCCACACGCCCCGCTCGGCGCGGTCGCAGTGTGCGCCGGCGGCGACGCCGGTGGTGCCGACGGCCTCGGCCGTGCCGACGGAGCCGGTGGCCTCGGCGGTGCCGACGGAGCCGGAGCCTTTCGCGGTGGCCGTGCCGACGGCGCCGGTCCTGCCGGCCTCGGCCGTGCTGACGGTGCCGATGCCGAGCAGGGCCGTCGCGCCCGTGACCGCCGCCGCGGTGGCGCCGAGAAGACGTTTCAGAGTGAGGTTCATCGATCGGTCCTCCTGCCGGCCGCGGTGACGGCCGGGAGTCGCCATGTCACCTTAGAGTGATGATCACACTTACCTGGGGTACCTCGCCCGGCAGCCGGCGCGCAGTCACCCGACCCGGTGACGTCGGTGACGCCAATGCAGCAGGCCGCGGCAGGGCCCAGCCCGTCCCCTGAGCGAGCCGGAGGTTCCTCGCGCCGCGCACAGCGGCCGCGGGAGTCCGCTCGTCGTCCCAGGTCGAAGGCGCGGCCCGGGAGGCATACTGGGACAACCGGAGGGTGTCCAGAGCTGTCCAGAGCAGAGGAGCCCGATGTGACCGGTGGTCACGAAGGACTGGTCGGGGCGCTCGCGGCCGCGGAAGCGGCGTCGCCGGTGGAGTCGGTGGACGTGGTCGCCGACGATCTCCGCAAGCGCCTGCGCGCCGCCGTGGTCTCCTTCCTGATCACCGACTTCTCCGGCAACGCCGTGGTGCGCCTGGGCACCTCCGAGGGCGGGGAGGGCTGTGCGGGGAGCTGTCCGGACGGGGAGCGCTTCGAACTCGCCGGCAGCGTGTTCGAGGAGGTGATCCGGACCCAGCGACTGTTCCTGGAACGCGGCGGGCAGGGGACGACGCGGGTCGTCGCGCCGGTGACCAACCGGGGAGACTCGATCGGGCTCCTGGACGTCGTGGTGTCCGGCTACCCGAGTTCCGCCGCGTTGCGGGAGATCGGGGAGGCCGCCCACGCACTCGCCTACATCATCATCGCCAACCGGCGTTTCACCGACCTGTACCAGTGGGGCCAGCGCAGCACGCCCCTGAGCCTGGCCGCGGAGATCCAGCATCAGCTGCTCCCCGCGGCCCTGGCCTGCGAGGCGGGGCAGTTCGCGGTGGCCGGAGCGCTGGAGCCGTCCGACAACGTCGGCGGCGACACCTTCGACTACACCCTGGACCGCGACACGCTCCATCTGTCGCTCACCGACGCGATGGGGCACGACGTGGCCTCCGCACTGCTCGCCACCCTGCTGGTGGGCGCGCTGCGCGGCGCGCGGCGGGGCGGCGCCGCCCTGGCGGAGCAGGCACGGCTGGCCGACGAGGCCGTCACGGAGCACAGCACGCATGCCCTGGCCACCGGGCAGTTGCTGCGCATCGACCTGCACGGCGACCGGGCCCGCATCGTCAACGCCGGCCACCCCCTGCCCCTGCGACTGCGCGACGGCCGCTGCCGGGAGGTCTCCCTCAGCGCGGACCTGCCCTTCGGTGCCCCCTTCCCCCACACCTACAAGGAGCAGACGCTGGACCTGCGGCCGGGCGACCGCCTGATCATGTTCACGGACGGCATGCTCGAGCAATGCGTGGAGGACGTCGATCTGTCCGCCGCGGTCGAGCGCACCCCGGACCTGCATCCGCGCGAGGTGGCCCGCACGCTGACGGCGGAGGTCCATCGCGCTCACGGAGGGCATATGCGGGACGACGCGACCGTCCTGTGCCTGGACTGGTACGGCGGCGATCACCCGCTGCGCGACGCGGCCAGGGGCGCCGACCTCGCCCTCGCGTCCCCACCGCTGTCCGCGGGGTGATCCGGGCCTTCGGAGACCGGCATGGTCGAGCAGCCGCGGCCGGCCGCCGCGCAGTCAGCGGCGGCCGACCGGGGCGTGACGGCCGACCGCGCCGCAGCCGGCAGCCGGTACCAGACCCTGGTAGCCGTGGCGTGCCGGGGCGGCGCGGCCGAGGCGCGCCAGGAGCCGGCCCCCGGTCATCGCTGCCGGCGACCCGTGTCAGGGAACAGCCGGTGCGGCGGGCGGACCCGCCGCGCCGGCGACCTCCATGAGGATCTGTTCCGCGCCGGCCGCGTTCCCGGCGCTGACCGCCCGGTCCATCGCGGCCCGGGCCGCCTCGGGGCTCGCCGACGGCGGCACCACCAGCAGGGAGAAGTAGTCCCGGGCGCCTCGCGTGACGAGGATCGTGCCGTCACCGACCGCGAAGGCGTCGATGTGCACGGTCCGGCCGTCGACCACCAGGCGTGTGGGCACTGCCCCCCAGGCTTCGGCGTCGACACCCACACGGGTGACCGGGCCCAGATGCTCGGTCAACGCGCAGATCAGCGCGGGCAGTTCGACCGTGATGTCGCGGGACCGGGGCCACCAGGCTCCGTCCAGGACCCCCTCGCGGACGTGTGTCGTCGCCAGCCTCACCAGGGCCGTACCCGATTCGGCGCAACGGTGGACCTCGTCCGGCAGCAGCCCATGGACGCCGGGAACGCCGGGAGTGCGGGGATCCGGCATGCTGTGCCCGCCCCTCTGCGGAGTGCGGGCTCCGCGGTCCGAAGTGCCCTCCTGCTCTCACCGTACTCCGCACGCACCGGACCCGCGCCCGCGCCGTCACAGCCGCCGCGCCCGGCCGTCACAGCCCCCGGGCCGGCGCGCCCCGGCGCCGTCACGACGCCCCGCCCGTGCCCGGGAACCACCCGCGCCGGAACACTCCGGCCGCCGAGGGACCGCCGCGCCGCGGGGTCTCGGACGGCGTCACCCGTCACCTGACCGGCGACCGCCCCGGCGCGACGCGCGGCACCCCCGACGGACCGGGTCTCCTGCGGCCGCGTCTGTGACGTGCGCCTCTCGCGGGTGCCCCGTCCTCGCGCCGGCGCCAGGACGGGGCCGGCCCGGCGGGCCGCGGATTCCTCCCGGCGCGAACGGGGGGAATCTGCGGCCGCCGGAGCACCTTTGCGCGTGCCGGGGCGTTAGGGTTGTTCGACCGGGGACGCCGGACGGGTGGAGTGGGCCCGGACCGCCGAGCCGCCGTCGCGACGGCGGGAACCCGTACGGCCGACCGCCGGCAGGCGGACGGTGCCCGACCGTGCGACGGCGGAGGCCGGGCGCACCCGGGTCCCTCGCCGTGCCCCCCCGAAACGAAGGTGCTATGCCCGCTGAGAGTTCCCCCGCCGTCGGCAACCTGGACGACGACGACTACCCCGCCTACACCATGGGGCGGGCCGCCGACATCCTCGGCACCACCCCGGCGTTCCTGCGGGCCCTGGGTGAGGCGAAGCTGATCGCCCCGCTGCGTTCGGAGGGCGGCCACCGGCGCTACTCCCGCTACCAGCTGCGGATCGCCGCGCGCGCCCGCGAGCTGGTCGACCAGGGCACCCCCATAGAGGCCGCGTGCCGCATCATCATCCTCGAGGACCAGCTCGAGGAGGCCCTCCGCCTGAACGAGTCGATGCGCCGACAGATCGACGACGACGACGGCGGCGACGACGGCACGGACGACGACTCCTGAGGCGGAACGGCGGGCCGGATATCTCTCGCGGCCGCTGCAGAAATTCCTGCAGGACGCCCCGAGATTGTCGCTGCCCGAAGGAATAAGCCTCCCGGGTCGCATGCACCGTCCGGCCGGCCTGTGTTACCGTGATAACAGTTGCAGTTTTGGTTACCAGAGACATCCAGAGACTTTGAGTGCTCTTCCCGAATTCATCGACGGGCACTCTTTTTCTTTGCACAGCTTTCTTTCCGGGTCTTCCGGACGGGTGATCATCGCGGCGACTCGGGATCGGCACAGTGCGGGTCCCGCGCACTGCCCCAAGGGAGATTCAATATGGCATCTGGCACCGTGAAGTGGTTCAACGCGGAAAAGGGCTTCGGCTTCATCGAGCAGGACGGTGGCGGCGCTGACGTGTTCGCCCACTACTCGAACATCGCCACCTCCGGCTTCCGCGAGCTTCAGGAGGGCCAGAAGGTGACCTTCGACGTCACGCAGGGCCAGAAGGGCCCGCAGGCCGAGAACATCGTTCCCGCCTGACGCTGACGCGTACTACGAGGTCGGGGCCCGCACTCTTGGGGTGCGGGCCCCGGCCCGTTTCTTTCTTCCCCGGCCTGCGCCGCTCGTGCCGCGCAGACAGCCGCGTCCCGCGTGACGCGTGCCCGGCGCGCCGACCCGCCGCCGGATTCCCGGGATTCCCGTATTTTCTTCGGCTCATTCTTGTGAATTCGCCCGCGGCTCCGCGCCGCCGGCCGGAATTCCTCGATACGTGCCGCATCGAGGAAGGTTCACCATGAGCCGCATCCGTCGCACCGGCGACGCCCCGTCCCGCTCCCGCGCGGACAAGACCCCCGACAGGACCTCCGCGGGCTCCGCCCGGGGCGGCCGGTCCCGCGCGCAGCAGCAGGGGACGAGCCGCCGGGGTGCCCGTCCCTACGGCCCCGCCAAGGGCGGCCAAGGGCCCCGGCGCACCGCGCAGGGCGGGGAGTTCGCCCTGCCCGTCACCCTCACCGAGGCGCTGCCGCCGGTCGAGGCGTTCGCCGATCTCGATCTGCCCGAGCGGCTGCTGGCCGCGCTGGGCGCGGAAGGTGTGACCGCTCCCTTCCCCATCCAGGCGGCGACGCTGCCGAACGCCCTGGCCGGCCGGGACGTCCTGGGCCGCGGGCGCACCGGCTCGGGCAAGACGCTCGCCTTCGGCCTGCCCCTGCTGGCCCGCCTCGACGGGCAGCGTGCCGAATCCCGGCAGCCGCTCGCCCTCGTCCTCGTCCCGACCAGGGAGCTGGCGCAGCAGGTCACGGACGCGCTCACCCCCTACGCCCGCGCGCTGCGGCTGCGGCTCGCCACGGTGGTCGGCGGTATGTCCATCGGCCGCCAGGCCGGTGCCCTGCGGGACGGCGCCGAGGTCGTCGTCGCGACGCCCGGCCGCCTGAAGGACCTGATCGACCGGGGCGACTGCCGTCTGGACCAGGTCGGCGTGACCGTCCTGGACGAGGCCGACCAGATGACCGACATGGGCTTCATGCCGCAGGTCACCGCCCTGCTCGACCAGGTACGTCAGGGCGGTCAGCGGCTGCTGTTCTCGGCCACGCTGGACCGCAACGTCGACCTGCTGGTGCGGCGTTACCTGCACGACCCGGTGGTGCACTCGGTCGACCCGTCCGCGGGTGCCGTCACCACCATGGAGCACCATCTGCTGCACGTGCACGACGCCGACAAGCACGCCACCGCCACCGAGATCGCCGCCCGCGACGGGCGCGTGATCATGTTCCTGGACACCAAGCACGCCGCGGACCGGCTGGCCAAGCACCTGCTGTCCGTCGGCGTCCGCGCCTCGGCCCTGCACGGCGGCAAGTCCCAGCCGCAGCGCACGCGCACCCTCGCCCAGTTCAAGGACGGCCACGTCACGGTCCTGGTGGCCACCAACGTCGCCGCCCGGGGCATCCACGTCGACAACCTCGACCTCGTCGTCAACGTCGACCCGCCCGCCGACCACAAGGACTACCTGCACCGCGGCGGCCGCACCGCCCGCGCCGGCGAGTCCGGCACCGTCGTCACCCTGGTCCTGCCGCATCAGCGGCGCGCGGTGGACCGTCTCATGTCCGACGCCGGCATCAGCCCGCGGACGGCCCGCGTCCGTCCGGGCGAGGCCGAGCTGATCCGCATCACCGGCGCCCAGGCGCCCTCGGGGGTGCCCGTCACCGTCACCGTCCCGGTCGCCGAACGTCCCCAGCGCGCCGGATCCTCCCGGCGCGGACGGGGCGGGCGGAACAGGCAGGGCGGAGGAGGCGCGGGGGCCGCCCGCGCCCGCCGCTCGTCCCCGAAGACGAGCAGCAGGACGACCGGCTAGAGCTGTGGCCGGGAACCGTTCACCGGCCCGGAGAGAGGACCGCGCCCCGGGCGTGCCCGCTCTCATCCTCTGACCGCTCCGGCGGGGCCGCTCCCCGCCGGAGTTCCCCTACAACCCTGACGAGGCATTCATGCGCTGTGTCATCGCCCGGTTCCCCTTCGACCTGACCAAGAGCGAGGTGGAACAGTCGATGGAGGGTGTCAAGCCCGAACCCGTCACCGGGGTGTCGGTGACCATCGGCCGCCGCACCTACCCCGTCAAGCAGGTCGGGGAAGTGATCACCAGGCAGGACCGCCGCGACTTCACCGCGGCCGAGGTCCGCCGGGCGCTGACCCGGCTCGGCTTCACCTGCCACGAGGCCCCCACCGTCCCGCCGGCGGGGACCGCCGGCCCTCTGGGCTGACGCCCCGGCCGTCCCGGTGTGGCGGCCACCACAGGGGCCGGGGGCCGTTGAGCCCTCGTCAGGTCCCTGCGGTGCCGCCCGCTGGACTAGGCTCCACAGGCATGTCGCACCCTGATGATGTGCTCGTCGGCATCGCCGCGATGGTGGAGGCGGAGCAAAGCAGTCGGATGTCCCTGACCGTGGTGGTTCCCGGAGCGGTCATCACGGGCCGGCTGGCGCCCGAGGCCATGTGGAAGCAGCGCGTGGCCGAGGTCCTGCGGGACTCCGCGGACCTGGGGCTCTTCGCCACCGCGTTCACCTCCCGGGACGGCACCGCCACCCCACCCCGGGCCGACGCCCGGCCCACGCACCTGCACTTCCACGTCGCCCGGATCCTCCAGGGCAGCTTCGGCATCCCGGACACCGGCGGCATGTACCGCGTCGCGCTGGAGGACGTCAGCGCCTGGACCATCGGGGACATCGGCTACTCGGACCAGTGAGCCACGGCGGGCCGCCCGTCCCCCCGGACCGGGCGCGCCCCGGCGGCGGGTGCGGAACCGTACGGCGGACCGGCCCCTCCGGAACGGCGGCGGCCGGCGGAGATCGTCCGGGGCGTTGACGCGCCGAGCCGGCTCGGGGACGCTCACCTCGGCGTGACCGTCCGGTCGCCCACCGGGGCGCCGACGGCTCGCGCCGCAGCCGCACCGCACGCTCACGATCTCCGCTGACGATCTCAGGACCACGCATGGGCATGTACCAGTCCCCGCAGCAGCCCTACGGTTACGGGCCGCCGGCCTACCGTCCGCCTGCCCCACCCGCGGTGACGGGGCCGCCCCCCGAGGCCCTCGGCAACCAGGGCGCGCGGCTCACCGCCCGTTTCCTGGACGCCGTCTTCATGCTGCTGGCCTACGCGCTGGTGGCCGGTGCGGTCGTCCTCGTCCAGAACCTCACGGCGGACGACGAGATGATCGGCCTGGTCGCCGGACTCGTCGGCTACCCCGCGATCGGCCTGGTGCTCATCTGCTACGAACCCGTCATGCACGCCAGGTCCGGTGCCACCTACGGCAAGCAGATCTGCGGGCTGCGCGTGGCCGGACTCGACGACGGGGGGAACCTCTCCCTCGGACGCGCCTGGTGGCGCTGGCTGAACAGCTTCCTGATGCAGCTGGTGCCGTTGCTCGGCCTGGTCGACGCGCTGTGGTGCACGTGGGACACGCCCTACCGGCAGTGCCTGCACGACAAGGCGGCCCGCAGCGTCGTCCTGCGGACCAGGGCCTGAGAGCGACCTGGCCGGCCCCCGGAAAGCGGCGTCCGGGGCACCCGGGACCGGCGCATCCGCTCGGCCCGGTGCACCCGCTGGGGCATGCACACCCCGCGCGCCCGGCGCGGCAGGCGCCGCCAGCGGCGCGCCCGGCCGCCTCGCCCCCGACCCCACCCCGCGCGGCGGCTGCCGCGGGAGTGCGCCGAGCGGCGCGGGTCCCGGCGGCCCGGCCCCGGCGCCACCGCTCCGGTGGGCCGGCGGACGCGGGCGCATGATCAGCTGACAGGTTCTTCAAAGGTTCTTCATCACCTCCGGCCTACGGTCGGCCTGCCCGCCGCGTCCGCGCCGGGCCGGACGCGAGGAGCGGGAGAACCGATGAGGACGAACCGGGTACTGCTGGCCGCTGCGGCTTCGGTCATGGCGTTCGCGCTGACCGGCTGCGGCGGCGACGACGGCGGCTCGAAGGTCCCGACGGCCGGCGGTGGCGGCTCGTCCGCGTCGGCCGGGAGGAAGGGCGGCGGCGGGGACGACGTGGCCGCCTACGTCGACAGCCAGCGCAAGTGGGTCGCCTGCATGCGGGAGAACGGGATGGACCTCCCCGACCCGGACTCCGAAGGCCAGGTCGACCTGTCCGGCCAGGGCCTGGCCATGAAGAAGGACCCGAAGTTCATCAAGGCGACCCAGAAGTGCGCCAAGCTCAAGGGCACGGTGCCGCAGGGCCTGGAGGAGGCCAACGAGCCCAAGCTCACTCCCGCGCAGATCAAGGTCAAGCGCGACTACGCCGCCTGCATGCAGAAGAACGGCGCCCCGGACTTCCCGGACCCCGGCCCCGACGGGTACGGCGGAAACGACAACTCGGGCCGACCCGAGTGGAACCAGAGCTCGGCGGGCGCCCAGCGGGCCGCGCGCCTGTGCGCACCGATCATCGGCGCGCCGACCAATCCGCCGGCCGGCAAGGGCTGACCGTGACCGAGACCGTGACGCACCTCGACGACGCGCCGGAGACGGTCCCCGCGCCGCCGCCGCGGGGCCGGCGCGGCCGGCGGACGGCGCTGGTCGCCTCGGCCGTGGTCCTCGTGACGGCCGTCGCCGTGATCGGCGCCCTCGGGCTCGGCGGTGGCGGGGAGGAGGGACCGAGCGCACCGCCCCGCTCCGGATCCGTCGTCGCGGTGAAGCGGGGCACTCTGGCCGAACGCACCGCGGTGGACGGCCAGTTGGGCTACGGCACGGAGATCCCGCTGCCGGTCAAGGCGACGGGCACCGTGACCTGGCTGCCAGAGCAGGGCGCGACGGTCGGGCGCGGCGGCACGCTGCTGCGCGTCGACGACCGGCCCGTCGTGCTGCTGTACGGGACGCTGCCGATGTACCGGGACATCGGCCTGACGCCCCCGGCGCCGGACCAGGACGCGGCCGGCGAGCGGCAAGGGCAGGGCCGGAAGGGGCAGAAGGACGGGGGCGGTTCGGCCGCGGACGCCGCCGCGTCGCCGGCACCGGGGGGCGCCGGGTCCGCGGAGGGGACCGGTACCGGGTCCGGCGCCGGCGCGACGGCTCGGGCGCCGCGTGAGCTCACCGGCATGGACGTCATGCAGTTCGAGACCAACCTGGCGGCCCTGGGCTACACCGGCTTCACCGTGGACGAACGGTTCACCGCCGCCACCGCCCGGGCGGTCATGCGTTGGCAGAAGGCGCTGGGGCTGCCCCGGACCGGGACCGTCGGCGTGGGAGACGTCATCTACTCCTCCGGCAGGGTCCGCATCGGTCACGCGGGGGTGCGCCCGGGCGCGGAGGCCGGCGAGAACGCCCTGACCTACACCGGCACGTCGCGCAAGGTGGTCGTCGACGCGTCCGCCGCGGACGCCGCCTGGGCGGTGCGCGGCACGGACGTGCGGGTCAAGCTGCCCGACGGCCGGACGGCGCGGGGCAGGGTGGCGTCGGTGGGCAGGCAGGCGGCCGCGGCCGAGGGAGGCGGCGAGGAGGGTGGCTCCCGCGCGGCCGACGCCACGGTCCCGGTCACCGTGACCGTCGCGGACCAGGCGTCCCTGGGCCGGCTGGAGAACGGCCCGGTGACCGTCGAGTACGTGGGGCGGCAGGTCAAGGACGTGCTGACCGTCCCGGTCTCCGCGCTGGTGGCCCTGGCCGAGGGCGGGTACGGCCTGGAGACCGAGGACGGCCGGTTCGTCGCCGTGCGGACGGGGCTGTTCGCGGACGGCGACGTGGAAGTGAGCGGCAGCGCGGTCCGCGAGGGCATGAAGGTGAGGATCCCCGAGTGAACGGCGCGTCCCCGGCGGTCGTGGAGTTCGACGCGGTCTGCAAGACGTACCCGGGCGGTGTGGCCGCGGTCCGGGACGTGAGCCTGCGCATCGGGCGCGGTGAACTCGTCGCGGTCGTCGGCCCGTCGGGCTCCGGGAAGTCCAGCATGCTGAACCTGATGGGCAGTCTCGACCGCCCCACCTCCGGTCGGGTGCTGGTAGACGGCCACGACGTGGCGAAGCTGTCCGACCGGGAGGTGTCCGCGCTGCGGGCCACCCGGATCGGCTTCGTCTTCCAGCAGTTCCACCTGGCGGTGGGCGTGCCCGTGCTGGACGCGGTGGCGGACGGCCTGCTCTACGCGGGTGTCCCGCTGCGTGCCCGCCGCGCCAGGGCGGCCGCCGCGCTGGCCCGGGTCGGACTCAGTCACCGGGTCCACCACCTGCCGCAGCAGTTGTCCGGCGGCGAGCGGCAGCGGGTCGCGGTCGCCCGCGCGGTGGTCGGCGAACCGTCCGTCCTGCTGGCGGACGAGCCGACCGGCAACCTCGACTCCGCGTCGGGGGCCGCCGTGCTGACCCTGCTGCGCGAGCTGAACGCGGCGGGCACCACGGTCGTGGTGATCACGCACGACCGCGAGATCGCGGCCGAGCTGCCCCGCCGCATCGAGATGCGCGACGGCCGCCTGGTCGCCGACACGATCCGGAGCACGACGATCGGAGCGCCCCGGTGACGGACCGTACGACGAACCCGCCCGGGCCGGACCCGGACCCGCGCCGCCCGGAGGGCCGCCTCGCGGGCGAGGGCGGCCCGGACGCGGAGACGCCGCGCTTGGGGACCATGGGCCCCGAGTCCCCGGACACCGCACCCGCGCACACCGCACCGCCGGACACCGCACCCGCGCACACCGCACTCACCGACACCGCACCCCCGGACGCCGGCTCCGCCCACCCCGAGTTCCGGGACCCGGCGCCCTCGGGCCCCGGTTCCGGGCCCGCCGTGCCCGGACGGTCGCGGTCGCGGCTGCGCGCCGCCCGCCTCGGGCCCGCCGACGTCGTACGCCTCGGCGGCACCGGCCTGCGGACGCGGCCCCTGCGGGTCTTCCTCTCCGCCCTCGGCATCGCCATCGGCGTCGCCGCCATGATCGCGGTGGTCGGCATCTCCGGCTCCGGGCAGGCCGAGGTGGACCGCCGCCTCGACGCGCTCGGCACCAACCTCCTGCGGGTCGCGCCCGGCCAGGGCCTGAGCGGCGAGAAGGTCCAGCTCCCCGACGAGGCCGTGCCGATGGTGCGCAGGATCCCGCCCGTGCGGCAGGTCGCCGCCACCGGCGCGACGGGCGCCCGGATCTACCGCAACGAGCACATCGCCATCGGCCGCACCGGCTCCCTCGACGTCCTCGCGGCCGACCACGATCTGCTGCCGGCCGTCGGCGGCCGGATCCGCAGGGGCCGCTGGCTGGACGCGGCGACGGAGAGGTACCCGGCCGTCGTCCTCGGCGCCACGGCAGCCCAGCGGCTCGACGTGTACACACCCGGGACGCGTCTCTGGATCGGCGGCCGCTGGTTCGCGCTGACCGGCGTCCTCGACCCGGTACCGCTCGCGCCGGAGCTCGACAGCGCCGCGCTGGTCGGCCGGCCGGCGGCCCGGACCTACCTCCGCTTCGACGGCCACCCCTCGATGGTCTACGTCCGCGCCGAGGACAGCGAGGTCGCGGCGGTCCGGGCGGTCCTGCCGGCCACGGCGAACCCCGAGAAGCCGAGCGAGGTGCGGGTCTCCCGGCCCTCCGACGCGCTCGCGGCCCGGGAGGCCACCGAGTCGGCCCTCACCGGGCTGCTGCTGGGCCTGGGCGGCGTCTCGCTGCTGGTCGGCGGCGTCGGGGTGGGCAACACGATGGTGATCTCGGTGCTGGAGCGGCGCCCGGAGATCGGACTGCGCCGGGCCCTCGGGGCCACCCGGGGCCAGATCCGCACGCAGTTCGTCACGGAGTCACTGCTGCTGTCCCTCATCGGCGGACTCGGCGGCAGCCTCATCGGCACGCTGATCACGGCCGGTTACGCCGTCGGCCGCGGCTGGCCGACCGTGGTCCCGCCCTGGGCGAGCGCGGCCGGCATCGGCTCCACCCTGCTCATCGGCATGGTCGCCGGCCTCTACCCGGCGGTGCGGGCGAGCAGGCTGTCACCGACGGAGGCGCTGTCCGGCACCTGAACCGCGGCGGACGGGAGCGTGCCGGACCGCCGCGCACGGCGGGCACTTGCGGAGGACCGACCGCGACGCGACGGTACCGGCGTGAGGAGTGAGGCGATGGACCAGGGAACCCCCGCGGCGACCGGGACCGCGACGACCACCGGCGCGGCCGACGTGCCGGACGCGGAAGGGGCGGCCTCCCGCGAGGCCGCCCCTGACGTGCTGTCACACCGTTGTGCCGTGCGGTCCCCCGGGACTGCTAGAAGCCGCAGTACTCGAAGCTGCCGCCGTTGCTCAGCAGGTCGTCCCGGACCCAGCCGTACAGCTTGTCGGTGTCGTTGCGCAGGTACGTCCAGGTGTAGCCGTCGTTGCCCACGGTGTAGCAGTGGTAGTCCAGCTTGTCGTTGCGGTACGCGATCCCCCTGCTCGTACAGCCGGTGCTGGAGCCGGTCCGCTCGTTGGCCCCGTTGGCGAAGTACCCCCAGGACGAGCTGTCCTTGTCGCCGACCGTGGTCCCGCAGGACGCGTGGGCGGCGGCAGAGGTGGCGGTGGCCATCGGAACGGCCAGGGCCGCAATGGCGACCGCGGGAAGTAGTGCGGCGAGTCGACGCTTCACTGTGAAACCCCCATAAGTGTCGTTCGTCGGTGGTGCGGCCCCGGTACCGAAGGCACCGGAGCGGGTGGAGCCGCCGCCGCGCCTTCCGAAGGCGGGCGGCGTAAGCACCTTCGCCATCCGACGGACCTGAAGAAAGCGTTCCGCGGTCGTTTGGCCACTTTCGGTGCCCAGGAGGCCTGAACCAATCCGGGTGAAAAACAGCCATTCGGGGGATGAGCCGACGGAAGGTGTACACGTGCAGCATTCACTCCAGCCACCACCGGTACATGCCGTACTCGGGGAGAACCGATCGGAGGGGCACCGTTGAGCGCACGCGCCGGGACGGCCGGAACTGGGGAAACGCGATGAGTTTCCGGTTGCGGGTGCTGGGTCTGGTCATGCTGGTCGCCCTGACCGCCACCGCCGCGACCGCGTGGCTCACTTTGCGTCAGGCCAATCGTCAGGTCCAGGAGACCGTCAGCGCCGGGCAGCAGGAGGTCTCCCGGATCACCGGCGAACTCCGGGTGTACGGATTCGCGCACGGCACCTGGCAGGGGCTCTCGCCCACGGTGCGGGAACTGTCCCGGGACACCGGGCAGCGCGTCCGGGTCGCCACCGAGGCAGGGGTCCTGCTCGCCGACTCCGACGCCCTCGCGGGCCGCGAACCCCGCCCCCCGAGCAGCCGGCCCGCGGTCGTGGTCGACGCCCGGCCCGTCCTGCGGTTCCCCGCGGGCCAGTCGCCCCAGCTGTCGGTGAAGACGGCGGCCACCGCGGTCGCCGGCTACCGCTCCTCGGCGGCGTACGCGGCCTGCCTGACCCGGGCGGGCGCCCAGGTGTCGGCGCGCCCGGACCGCTTGGGGGTCCCGCTCGTGGTCACCGACCGCCGGTCCGCGCAGTGCCAGGAACGGCCCCGCGGGGCCGACCCGCGCACCCCGGAGGACCTGCGGGCGCTGCGCGCCTGCGAGCCCGTGCGGCCCCTCGCCCCGTGCCTGCAGCGGGTGTTCAACGAGCGGGCCGCCTCCGTCGCCCCGCCCCGGCTGGAGGTGCGCCTCGGCTACCGGGACGAGTCCCCGCCCACCCTCGCCGCCGCGCCCACCGTCGCCGTCGCGGCCGGGGTCGCCCTGGCCGCCCTTCTCGGCGCCCTGCTCCTGAGCCGGGCCGTCCTGCGGCCGGTCCGGGCCATGACCCTCGCCGCCAAGGGGCTCGGCGAGGGCGACCTGGGCCGGCGCGTACCCGTCTCGGGGCGGGACGAGATCGCGCAGCTGGGCGGCGCCTTCAACCGCATGGCCGCCTCCATCCAGGCCGGCGAGGAGCGCCAGCGCCGCCTCACCGGGGACATCGCGCACGAGCTGCGCACCCCGCTGGCCAATCTGCGCGGCTATCTGGAGGCCCTGCGGGACGGAGTGGTCGACCCGACGCCCGAGCTGCTCGCCTCCCTGCACGAGGAGGCGCTGCTCCAGCAGCGGATCGTCGACGACCTCCAGGACCTGGCCCTGGCGGAGGCCGGGGCGCTCACGTACCACCGTGGCGAGGTCGACCTGCGGGAGCTGCTCGACACCAGCCGCACCGCCCACCGCGCGCAGGCCGAGACGGCGGGCGTCGCCCTGGAGCTGGACGCGCCGCGTCCGGTGTGCGTGAGCGCGGACCCGGACCGGCTGCGCCAGGTCGTCGGCAACCTCCTGGGCAACGCCCTGCGCGCGACGGGCGCCGGCGGCACCGTGACCCTGGCCCTGCGTCCGCGCGGCGAGCGGGCGGTCATGGAGGTACGGGACACCGGCAAGGGCATACCGCAGGAGGACCTGCCGCACCTCTTCGACCGCTTCTGGCGGGCGGACCCGTCCCGGGGCAGGGCGACCGGGGGCAGCGGGCTGGGGCTGTCCATCGCCCGTCAGATCGTCACGGACCACGGCGGGACGATCGGCGTGCGCAGCGCGGTCGGCGTGGGGACGACCTTCACGATCACCCTGCCGGCGGTTTCCCCGGCCGCGGGGACCTCAAGCGGGCGGGCTCAGTCAGGGGTGGGGCCGCCGCCGTCCGCGAGGCGGTAGCCCCGCCCGTACACCGTCTCCAGGTGGCGGGGCCGCCGGGGGTCCGGTTCCAGCTTCCGCCGGAGGTTCATCACATGGGCGTCGACGGTCCGCTCCAGCACGTCGCGGTCGAACCCGAAGACCCGCTCGATGATCTGCGCCCGGGTGAAGACCCGTCCCGGTTCACGCGCCAGCGTCTCCAGCACGGCGAACTCCTTGGCGGTCAGCGTCACCGGCCGCCCGGCCACCCGGACCTCGAAACGCGCGGTGTCCAGCTCCACCTCGCCCACCCGCAGCACCGCCGCCTCGGCACCGCCGGCCCTCCTCGACCGGCGCACCAACGCCCGCACCCGCGCGGTCAGTTCACGGGGGCTGTAGGGCTTGGTGAGGTAGTCGTCGGCGCCGAGGTCGAGACCGAGGAGCATGTCCTCCTCGGTCGTGCGCGCGGTGAGCAGCAGAATGGGAACGTCCGATTCGGCCCGCAGAATGCGGCACACGTCCAGTCCGTCGACCAGCGGCAGCATCACGTCCAGGACGATGAGGTCCGGATGCGACGAACGGGCCCGTTCCAGCGCCGCACGGCCGTCGGCCACGACCTGCACCGCATTGCCTTCGCGTTCCAGATAGATGCGGATCAGCCGAGACTGTTTCTCGTCGTCCTCGGCCACCAGAATCCGTGCGTTCAACGACTCTCCCCCAGCGAAGCTGCGCGGTCCCGTAACCGTCATACAACAGTGCCCGCGGATTTCCGACCGGCGCGGCACGCACGGATCCGTCCGCCGTGGTCGCGAAGCCCCCGGAGGATCCACGCAGGAGGGTCACACGGGCTGCACACAGTCCGGCGAAAGCACCGTTAGCGTTGCTGGCCGCTCGACTCCCCACGCGCTCGCGGCCGGGACGCGACCCGCGCTCCCCGGCACGGCCCTTCAGGAAGACCGCAGATGGACTACTGCTCCACGTGCCGCCGGCACCTCAACGGCGCCCTGGTGTGCCCCGGCTGCGGCGCCTACGCCCCGGACATCGCACCGGTGAACGCCGGGTCCCCGGGCGTGACGACGGCCACCGCACCCGCCGTCACCCCGCCGGACGCCTGGCACGACACCCCCCGACCCGGCGAAGAGATCCCGGCGTCCGCGGCGAAGGCGGACGGCCCGCCCGTCCGCACGGGCCGGGCCGCACGGCGGCGCCGGCGCGCGCAGTGGAAGAAGACGCAGCGGCGTGCGCTGGTCGCGACCGCGGTCGCGATGGTCGGGGGTGGCCTGACCGTCGCCTCGATGGACCGGGACACCGGCGACCGGGCGCAGGCGGCCACCGGTCCGGAGATGGCGGGCGCCGTGGGGGAGCAGCCGGCGAACGGGGCACCCGCCTTGCCGGGGCGGGTCACCGGGCAGCGGCCGTCGGCCGGCACGCAGTCGTCACCCACAGCGCGCCACCGGAGCCACCCGTCCGCCCCCGCGTCCCGGCTCGCGGCGGCCGACGCCCGGCCGGACGCCCCCGTCGAACCCGCCGCGGCACCGCCGGTGGCGCCGCAGGCCATCGCGCCCTCCCCCGTCGGCGCGCAGGCCGATGACGTCCAGCCGGCGAGCGGCCTGCCGTCCGCCCCGGCACAGCCGACGCCCCCGCCCGCACCGCAGCCCACCGGCGGGACGACGGCCCCGCAGACGCCCCCCTCGGCCGACCCCACCACCTCCCCGACGTCACCGTCGCAGCTCTGCCTGCTCGTGCTCTGCATCAGCTGACCCCGGGGGGCCGCCGCCCGGAATCAGTCGCCCGGCTCCTCGTCGAAGCTCGCGAAGTAGGCCGCGGCCATGTCCTCGTCGGCGTGGCCCTGGGCGGCGGCGCGGGCGAGGCGCTCGGCCACCGCGGCGGCCACGTCGAGGCGGACGCCGTGCCGTTCGCCCGCTTCCACGATGAGGCGGGCGTCCTTCTCCGCGGTCGCCACCGCGAAACTCGGCGGGGTCAGCCGGCCGTTGAGGAGGACATCGGCCTTGGCCCGCAGGTAGCCCATGTCGAGGGGGCCGCCGGCGATGAGGTCGAAGAACCGCTGCGGGTCCACGTCCAGTCCCCGGGCCAGCGCCAGTACCTCCCCGGTCGCCGCGGTGACCGCGAGGACCCAGCTGTTGGCGACGAGCTTCAGGCGCGTGGCGCTGCCCGCGGCGCCGTCCTCGCCCGTCCAGACGGTGCGGGCGCCCACCGCGTCGAAGACCGGCGTCACCACGTGCCGGCCCTCCTCGGGCCCCGCGGCCAGCACGGTGAGCTGCCCGGCCTCCGCGGGCTGGCGGGTGCCGAGCACCGGGGCGTCGTAGAACACCAGGCCGTGCTCACGGGCGAGGTCCGCCAGTTCCCCGACGGACTCCAGGCCGACGGTGGTCGACTGCACCCAGGCGGCGCCGGACGGCAGCGCGGGCGCGGCCTCGCGCATGACGTCCCGTACCGTGCCGCCGTCGTACAGCATGGTCAGAACGACATCGGCGTCCCGCACCGCCTCGGAAGGGGTGGCGGCGACCTGGGCGCCGTCCTCGGCGAGCGGCTCGGCCCTGGCGCGGGTGCGGTTCCAGACACGGACGCTGTGCCCGGCCTTGACGAGGTTGCGGGCCATGGCGGCACCCATGATCCCGGTGCCCAGGACGCTCACGGTGCGGGTCTCGGTCATGTCGGCAACATCCCTCTCCGTGCGGTGGTTACGCCGGCGTGATCACGCCGGCGTCCATCATGCGCGCTCAGCCGCACGCCGTCCCCGCGTACCCGTGCCGAGCCGCCCGACCCCTCGCCGGCGTGACCGCGTCAGGCGAGCTTGTTCAGCAGCTCGTCGGCGACCGGCGCCGAGGACGCCGGGTTCTGCCCGGTGACGAGCGTGCGGTCGACCTGGACGTGCGGCGCCCACGGCTCGCCCACCTCGACCTTCAGCCCCGCCTCGGTCAGCCGGTCCTGCAGCAGCCACTCGGCCTTCTCCGCGTTGCCCGCGAGCTGCTCCTCGGCGTTGGTGAAGGCGGTGACGTGGTAGCCGGCGAACGCGTTGCGGCCGTCCTCCTTCACCGCCGCCAGCAGCGCGGCAGGACCGTGGCAGACCACGCCGACCGGCAGACCGCCCTCCAGGGCGCGGGTGAGGACGCGGCCGGAGTCGGCGTCGACCGCCAGGTCCTCCATGGGGCCGTGGCCGCCGGGCACGTAGACGGCGTCGTAGTCGTCCGTGGTCACGTCGGCGAGCGCCACCGGGCGGGCGAACTCGGGGGCGGTCTCGATGACCTGACGCAGCCGGGCCGCCTCCTCCTCGCCGCCGACCGCCTCCGGGGCGAGGCTGGCCGGGTCGACCGGGGAGACGGCGCCGCCCGGCGTGGCCACGGTGACCTCGTGGCCGGCGGCCTTGAACGCCTCGTAGGGCACGACCGCCTCCTCGGCCCAGAAGCCGGTGCGGTGCTTGCTGCCGTCGGCCAGGGTCCACTGGTCGGCCGCGGTCATCACGAACAGGATCCTCGCCATGGTCGTGTCTCTCCTCGAAGTGGTGCGTGGTGCGGACGGTCCCGACGGTAGGAGGGCACGCCTCCGCCGGGCCGACGGGGCCGCCGATGACTCCCATCGGAACCCCGATGACCCCTCTCCTCGGCGATACTCTCGCTCACCGAGATCTTTCCCAGGAGTGTGCATGGACGATCAGAACCCGATGCTGGGACTGGTCCACTTGCTGCGCGCGGTCACCGTGGAGTTCGACCTGCTCGGTGCCGAGTTCGCCGCGCGCCACGGCCTGCACCCCACCGACGTGCGCGCGCTGATCCACCTGCTGGACGCGGCACGGGACGGCACCCCCGCGACGCCAGGACGGCTCGGCCGGCAGCTGCGCCTCAACTCGGCCGGAACCACCGCGCTGGTCGATCGGCTGGAACGGCTCGGCCTGGTCCGGCGCGGCAGGGACACCGCTGATCGGCGACGCGTGCTGCTGGAGGTGGAGGGGAAGGCCACCGAACTGGGGTGGGCCTTCTTCGGGCCGGTGATCGGGAAGGTGGTGGCGACGGCGGAGGAATTCCCATCGGGCGACCTGGAGACGGTGCGTCGCTTCCTGACCCAGGTGCTGCGGTCCACCCGGCAGCTGCGATCGATCTGACACCCTCGGTCGCCCACCCACGCCAGGGGCCGTGTCGGGGGTGTCCACCCGCAGCGGCCGGCGCGTCTGTGCCGGGTCCCCCGCCAGGAGACCGGGTTCACGCCGGTCCGAGGGCGGACAGCCCCCGGGCGCGGCTCCGACCCGCCACGCAAGGCGTCGCGACCGCACGCCCCAGGCGGGGAACAGGACACCGTACGGGTGGCGCCCACGTGCGCACTCCCTCCGGCGGTCCTTCACTGGAGGGGGACCACCGCGGGAGGAACGCGGCGAAAGAGCAGCGGGAGGATCCATGTGCGGTCACCGCGCACGCTGGACGACGGCTGCCGCGCCGGCGGTGGCCGCGGCCATGGCCCTGAGCGGCTGCTCCGACGACGGCGGCAGCCCGTCGGACACGGTCAGCAAGGCGTCGTCCGCCGCCGCCTCCCTGGCCTCGAAGGCCAGCGAGGGACTGGCGTCGGCGACCGCCGAGGCGGGCCGCAAGCTGGACGAGGTCAAGAACGGCGTCGACGCGCGCAGTTCCGTGCGGCTCGGCCGGCCGGTCACGGCGTCCGACGGCCGCACCACGGTCGACGTCGACGTCACGAACCCGGCCAGGTCGACCAAGTCCTTCACGGTCCAGGTCAACTTCAAGAACTCCAACGGCACCCTGGTCGACACGGCCGTCATGTCCATCGACGACGTCCCCGCCGGAAAGAGCGGCAAGGGCACGGCCCGCAGCACTCACCAGCTCTCCGGCCAGGTCAAGGCCGAGGTGGGCACCGCACTACGGCACTGAGCACACCGCGGACGACGCACCGCGACACCACCCCCCGCCCCACACCAGCCCCCGCCCCGCCCCGCCCGGAACGAACCTTCCCAAGGGCAGACCTTTACAAGAACCAAAGGTTCCGCCCCGCCCCGCACCCCGTACAGGTGTACGTCCGGACCGCGCACGCGCGGGATCACCACAACGGGTCAGGAGGCACAGTGCGCCTTACACGGAACGCGACGGGAACGCTCTTCGTGGGCGGAGCGCTCGCCCTGACACTGGCCGCGCTCTCCTACCCGGCCATGCTCGGCGTCCAGACCGTCTCCGGATCGTCCTCCCGCGTCATCGCGCAGACCCAGTGGGGTCCGCTGACGGAGGGGGACCGCGACTTCGTGGTCAAGGTGCGCGCCGCCGGGCTGTGGGAGTACCCCGTCGGGCAGATGGCCGTCAAGAAGGGCACCACCGGCGCGGTCGTCACCGCGGGCCGGCACCTCATCGCCGGGCACGCGGCCCTGGACGCCAGCTGCCGCAGGATCGCGCCCATGCTCGGCATCACGCTCCCCGACGTGGCGAGCCCGCAGCAGCAGGGCTTCGTCGACACGCTCACCGCGGACAGCGGCAAGCAGTTCGACACCGACATGGCAAACATCCTGCGCGTGACCCACGGCTCGATCTTCAACACGATCGCCAAGATCCGCTCCACCACGCGGAACAGCCTGGTCCGCCAGCTGGCCGACCAGGCGAACACCACGGTGCTCGATCACATCACCGTGATGGAGAAGACCGGCCTGGTCGACTTCGACCAGGTCCTCTTCCAGGAGACGGCCCCGCCGAAACTGCCCGCCTCGGACCTGACCCCGCCGCCGCCGGTCCCGGGCCGACCGCAGGTCGTCCTCCCCCCGCCGGCGGACGGCACCGCGCCCTCCGCCCCCCAGCCGCCGGCCGGCACCGCACCCTCCGACACACCGCCGCCCCCGGCACCCGCTCCCACGGTGGGCTGAGGGGGCGCGCGGCCCCACCCACTCGCTCGGTGCGCCCGGTGGCCGCCTCGGCCGCCTACAGCCCCAGCCAGACCGTGGTGTCCGGCCCGAGCCGGCCGTCGTCGAGCGGGGCGCTGCTGAGCAGCACCTCGCCGGCCGGCAGCCGCACCGCCTCGCCGGACAGGTTGGTCACGCACCGCCAGCCGTTGTCGCGGGTGAACTGCAGCACCCCGGGCGGGGTGTCGTCCGCCCAGGTCAGCGACTCACCCTCCAGCAGCTTGCGGCGCAGTCGCAGCGCCGACCGGTACAGCTCCAGCGTCGAATGCTCGACGCCGTCCTGCGCCTCCACCGCGTACGACGCGAAGCGGGCCGGCTGCGGCAGCCAGGCCCCGCCCGCCCCGAAGCCGTACGACGGGCCCGTGGCCGTCCACGGCAGCGGCACCCGACAGCCGTCGCGGCCCTTGCGCACGTGCCCCGTCTGCGCCCAGATCGGGTCCTGCAGCACCTCCGTGGGCAGGTCGGCGACCTCGGGCAGGCCGAGTTCCTCGCCCTGGTAGACGTAGGCCGAACCGGGCAGCGCCAGCATCAGCAGCGTCGCCGCCCTGGCCCGCCGCAGCCCGGCCGCCTCGTCGACCGCCGGGGCCCGGCCGCCGGACAGCAGCCAGGCGTTGCCGTCCGTGCCGGGCGGCAGCATCAGCCGGGAGGCGTGGCGGACCACGTCGTGGTTGGACAGCACCCAGGTGGCCGGCGCGCCGGCGGCCCGGGCGCCGGCCAGCGACTCGGTGATCACCTCGCGCAGCTCGCCGGCGTCCCAGCCGGTGTTCAGGTACTCGAAGTTGAAGGCCTGGCCGAGTTCGTCCGGACGGGCGTACAGGGCGCGCCGGTCACCCGGCACCCAGGCCTCGGCGACGGCCGCTCGGGGCGGGCTGTAGGCGTCGAAGATCTTGCGCCAGTCGCGGTAGATCTCGTGCACCTCGTCCCGGTCGTAGTAGGGGTGGCTCCCGGCCTCCACGCCGAGCAGGGCGTCCTCGCCGGCGGCGCCGACGTTCCCGACGTCGCGCAGCGGCTCGTCGAGGTCCTTGGCGAGGGCGTGCGCCACGTCGACGCGGAAGCCGTCGACTCCGCGGTCGGCCCAGAACCTGAGCGTGGTGCGGAAGTCCGCGCGCACCTCCTCGTTCCCCCAGTTGAAGTCGGGTTGCTGCGGGGCGAACAGGTGCAGGTACCACTGGCCGTCCGGCACCCGCTGCCAGGCGCTGCCGCCGAAGACGGACTGCCAGTCGGTGGGCGGGAGCTCGCCGTGCGCCCCGCGCCCGTCGCGGAAGACGTACCGCTCGCGGGCGGGCGAGCCGGGGCCGGCGCTCAGCGCCTCCTGGAACCAGGGGTGCCGGTCGGAGGAGTGGTTGGGGACCACGTCGACGATCATCTTCAGGCCCAGCCGGTGCGCCTCGGCGACCATGGCGTCGAAGTCGTCGAGCGTGCCCAGCCGGGGGTCCACGTCGCGGTGGTCGGCGACGTCGTAGCCGCCGTCGGCCAGCTCGGAGGGGTAGAAGGGGCTGAGCCACACGGCGTCGACGCCGAGGGCGGCCAGGTGGGTCAGGCGCTGGGTGACGCCGCGGATGTCGCCGAGCCCGTCGCCGTCCGCGTCGGCGAAGCTGCGGGGGTAGACCTGGTAGACGACGGCCTGCCGCCACCAGTCCGGGCTCCTGGACGACAGGTCGGGCGTCGACTCCTGCGGGGCGGTGCGGCTCGAGCGGACGGTCACGCGGCCTCCTCTTCGGCGGTGACGGCTTCGGGTCGAAAGCAGCGACTATGACACCTCTGTCCACTTCGCCGGAAAGTGAACACCTTCTGCTCCGCCCGGGCCGCCGAGCGCCGGGGCGCACGCCCGCCGGCCGCTGTCCGCCGTCCTCAGCCGGCGCCCGCCATCAGCCGCTGCCCGGCACCCGCCGCCGTCAGCCGGCGCCCGCCGCGCAGTGGGACAGCAGCGCGGCCACGTCCGGGGCGACCACCCGGTAACGCACCACCCGGCCCTCCTTCTCGCCCGACACGACCCCGGCCGCCCGCAGCAGCCGCAGGGCCTGGGAGACGGCGGGGTCGTTCATGCCCGTGGCGATCGCGAGATCGGACACGGCCAGCGGCCCCGTGCGGTGCAGGGCCAGCAGGAGCGCGAGCCGCTTGGGGTCGCTGAGCAGGGAGAAGCGGTCGGCCCAGGCGCGGACGTGCCCGGCGTCGCCGATGGCGGCGACGGCGTCGCACACCCGGTGGCCGTCGATCGTGCGGCGGTCCGCGCGGTCCGCGGGGACGAGATGCATGCCGTCATCCTCGCAGGTGCCCGGATGTGATCTTCCATACCTGCGCAGATGCGCAGCTATGCAGGGCACCGCTTACGGCCCTACGGTGGGCGCGCCGTGGTGTTCGGGAAGCCGGTGACGGCCCGTCAGGGCCCATGCCGGAGCGGCCCTCGCCACTGTGATCAGGGAGTTGCCGGTCCACGTCCCCCAGGGGGACAGCCACTGGCCGTCGCGGGACGGCCGGGAAGGCGGACCGGCGACGCACGACCTGTAAGCCAGGAGACCGGCCACGGCAGCTCACGAAGTGATCCACGAGGTGCTGGAGCGTGATGACCGGATGACCCTGCCCGACCCTGCCCGCAACCCGGCGGCCTTCGCCTGGCGGCGTCAGGACACCCTGAGGACCGCCGGCCTGATGGCGGCGATAGCAGCACTGCACGTCGTCGCCTTCGGGATCCTCCTCCTTCTCGTCGTACCCGGCCACTACGAGGTCGGGTCCAAGGCCTTCGGCCTCGGCCTCGGCGTCACCGCCTACACCCTCGGGGTGCGGCACGCCTTCGACGCCGACCACATCGCCGCGATCGACAACACCACCCGCAAGCTGATGGCCGACGGCAGACGGCCGGTGTCGGTCGGCTTCTGGTTCGCCCTCGGCCACTCCAGCGTCGTCGTGGTGCTCGCCGTGATGATCGCCGGCGGCACCCGGCTCGCCGGGCGGGTGATGAGCGAGGAGTCGCACACGCACCAGGCGCTCGGCCTCATGGGGACGACGATCGCGGGCACGTTCCTCTACCTCATCGCCGCCCTGAACCTGGTCGCCCTGGCCGGCATCCTCAGGGTCTTCCGGTCGATGCGCGCCGGCACGTACGACGAGAGCGAACTGGAACGGCACCTGGACTCCCGCGGTTTCGTCAACCGCTTCCTCGGGCGTCTCACCCGGTCGATCTCCCGTCCGGGCCAGATGTACCCGCTGGGCTTCCTCTTCGGCCTCGGGTTCGAGACGGCCACCGAGGTCACGCTGATGGTGATGGCGGGCTCGGGCGCGGCCGCCGGGCTGCCCTGGTACGCGATCCTGTGCCTGCCGCTGCTGTTCACCGCGGGGATGTGCCTGTTCGACACCCTCGACGGCACCTTCATGAACGTCGCCTACCAGTGGGCCTTCTCGCACCCCGTCCGCAAGGTCTACTACAACCTCACCATCACCGGCCTGTCCATCGCCGTCGCCTTCTTCGTCGGCACGATCGAGCTCGTCGGCGTCGTGCACGACCGGTTCGACCTGCGGGACGACGTGACCGGCTGGATCGCCGGGGTCGACCTGGACAGCGTCGGCTACGTCATCGTCGGCCTGTTCGTCGCGGTGTGGGCGGCGGCACTGGCGTACTGGAAGGTGGCGCGCGTCGAGCAGCGGTGGACGGTGCCGGCGGCCGACACGCGGTAGGCGCTGCCGTCATCGTGACGCCGGGGCGGGGCCGGCCGGGGGCCGGGACTGTCGTCCGGTCGGGCGCCCGTGGGCCGCCGTTCCCGGGTCGAACGGCGCGGCGCGCTGGTGAGCGGGGCGCCTCGGTGGTGCCGTGAGAGACGACCAGTTCCCCGGGCACCTCTGGAGGCATCCGTGATCCGTCCCCCGGCCCGCTCCCTGAGCGTCCCCGCCCTGACCGCGGCCGTCCTGCTGACCGCGGCCGCCTGTTCCGCAGGAGTCCCCGGACCCCGCGTCGCCGCCTCGTCGTCGGCCGACGTGTCCGCGGCGGGGCGACTGCCGGCCGCCTCGCCCCCGCTCACGCAGACCCAGGCGCAGGCCGCGCTGATCACCGACGCCGATCTCGGGAAGCCGTGGGCGCCGACGCAGGGCGCCGCGACCTGGCGGGACGGCCTGCTCAAGGCCCGGACCGCCACCCGCGACTGCCAGCAGCTCCTCGACGCCCTCTACGCCGACGAGCTGCTCGGCACGCCGAAAGGCACCCACTCGGTGGTCGCCTTCGACCAGACGGACACCGAGGCGCAGCTGCGCTACCAGGTCCTCGCGCTGCGCCCGGCCGACGTCGACCGGACCCTGGCCTGGCTCGGGACGCTGCCCCGCACGTGCGCGAACTTCACCGCGAGGACCACACGGAACGGCGTGCAGGACGTACAGGTCTTCGAGCAGACGCTGCCCTACTTCGGGGACGCGTGCAAGGGCCTGGTGGTGAGGGTGACCGACGACGACCCGGGCGCCGACGAGACGACCACGCTCGTCCTGGACGTGGCCGCCGTACGCGTCGGCGATGACGCGATCACCGTCACCAACGGCGGCACCGGCGCCGTGTCGGCCGAGTCCACCCAGCAGGCGCTCCAGCGGGGCGTGGACCGGCTGGCGAAGGTCCACCGCCAAGGCCGCGCGAGCGCGTGAGCGGTACGTGGGGCGCGGCGGGCCGCACCCGGGTTACCACGGCTCGGGGGAGGCGGACCTGCACCGGCGCCGCGCCCAGCGCCGACGCACGACACCGGACACGCCCGCCTCCCGCGCACCCGCGCCCGGCGTCCCCGTGCCCAGCGCGTGAGCGTGCCGTGCCGTGCCGGCGAGGTCGACGAAGGCCCGCGTGAGCCGTGCTTCCCGGTGCGTCACAGCCTCCTCAGGACGTGGTCCGTCGCGGCCCGCAGGCGCGCGTGGTGGGAATGCCTGAGGGCTGTCCCGTAATCCGCGGTGGATCAGCGCTCGGCGTAGGACGCGGTGCAGCGCTGGGCGGAGGGTCGTCCTCATACCGGGTATTCGGGCGATCCGACAACGCGGCGAGGTGCCGTAGCTGTCGTCGTGCGCCCGTCGGGGATCGCTGGGCAGCCCTCAGTCACGGTCGAACCTCTTCCTGTGCCTGATCACCTCGCGTGCCACGTCGAGGGCGGTGCGGCCCTCGACGAACGCGCGGGCGCGCAGCCGTGCCAGGGCCTCGTCCGCCGCGGCCCCGAGCTGGGCCATGATCATGCCGATGGCCTGGTAGACCTCGTCCTGGTCGGTGGCGAGGCCGTTCAGCCAGGACCGCTGTCCCTGGGCGTCGTCGGTGTCGCCGCGCAGCAGGGACATCAGGGCGAGCGTCATCACCCCGGCCACGTGCTGCGCGGTGTCGAGTTCCTGCCGTCCCAGTTCGCGCGGGACGTCGCTGTACAGGTCGAGCGTGCCCACGCACACGGCGTCGTTGCCGAGGGGCAGGGAGTACACCGCCGCCACCCCCAGCTCGGCGGCCTGCTGCGCGAACACCGGCCAGCGCCGGGCGTCGCCGCCGTTGCTCAGGTCGCTGGCCAGCACGGGCGCCCCCAGCTCCGCGGCGTACAGGCAGGGCCCGTCGCCGAGGGTGGCCTGGACCGCGCCCATCCTGGCGGCCGCGTCGTCGCTGGCGCTGAGCTGCACGGGCATGCCGTCCGCGCGCAGCGAGACGCTCGCGCCCACCACCGGGAGCAGCTTGACCGCCAGGGCGCACAGCCGACGGGGGACCTCCTCGGGCGGCACGCCCCGCACTCCTCCGGCGATCACGTCCACCAGGTCTCCGCGCACGGCCGCCGGGCCGGCCGCGGGCTCCGTGGGCTCGTCCCCGGGGTGCGCGGCGGGATCGTCCACGGGGCCGGCGGAGTCGTCCACGACGTCGGTGACCGGATCGTCCACCGGGGCCCCCTCCCGCGTGGCGTCGCGGTCCTGGAGGCCGTCGTCGCCGCGGTCCCGCCGTGACGGGTCCTCGCCCTGGGCGCCGAAACCGTCGTCCCTGGGCCGCACGGCCACCGCCTCCTCACACCATCAGCGCCGCCTTTGCCGTCCGCGGGCCGTCACGGGCGGCCTGCCCGCGCGGGCCGACGGGCGCGGCGTGCCGCCCGCCCGCGGCGCGTTCATGACGACCCCGTACGGGGCACCGCCGACTACCCCGGGGCGGCACGGCGAAACCGCGTTCCGTCGGCCGCGCCCGCCACCGCACCCGCCCGGGCGCGGTCCTCACAGCGGCGGCTGCGCCGGCGCCGGACCCAGCGTCGTCGTGCCCGGGGCCGTACGGTGTCCCAGCCCGGTGCGGTACGCGTCCAGCGCCGCCTCCACCCGGCCGGTACGGCGGAAGAGGTCGCCGAGGAGGCGGCACAGGTCCGCCAGGTCGCCGGCCGCGCCCGCCCGCTCCAGCAGGCTGAGCGCGCGGACGTAGTGCTCCTCGGCCGTGTCCGTGTCGCGGGCGTCCTCCGCGATGATCCCCAGCAGCCGGTGCGCGGCGGCGGCGTGCACGGCCCCGCGCTCGGGGGAGAGGTCGCCGAGCACGTCCCGCAGCAGGGCGGCGGCCTCGGCCGACTTGCCGCGCCGGTGCAGCACGTCGGCGAGCTCCACGGCCACCTGGCTGGTGTAGAGGGCGGCGCGCCGCTCGGACAGCATGGCCCGCGCGGCGCGCAGTTCGTCCTCCGCGCGGTCCAGCTCGCCGTTCTGGGCGCAGACGTAGCCGCGCATCCAGTGGCAGTTGGCGAGCTCGGTGCGCAGGCTCAGCCCGCGGTACAGCTCGGCGGCCTTGGCGAGCGAGGCGTCGGCCTCGGCGAGGCGGCCCTCGGCGAGCAGGGTGCGGGCGACGGAGCGGTGCATCCGCGCCACCAGCGCCGGGTCGCCCGCCTTCGGGGCGAGGGCCAGCGCGAACTCGGCCGCCTGGGCCGCCCGCGCGTGCGCGCCCATGTCCATGTACGGCCCGATGACGCTGGCGTACAGCAGGAGCAGGGCGTCCGGGTCGTGCAGACCGCCGCGGTTGAGCTCGTCGAGGGTTGATTCCAGCAGGTAGACGGCGTAGCGCAGTTCACCGGCCAGGTAGTGGGAGACCGCCCGGCCGCGCAGCGCGGGGACGCGGGCCGGCAGAGGTGCGTCGGCGAGGGCCCGCTCGGACCGCTCGAAGTACTCCCGGCCGGCGGCCAGTTCGCCGGTCTCCAGGGCGCACTCGCCGAGCCCGAGCAGCGCGGCGGCCCGGACGTCGGCGAGGTCGTGCGCCTCGGCCTCCTCCAGCAGCCGCGCGTACTGCCCGGCCGCCTTCTCGGCCTCTCCGTCGGCGAGGGTGCGCTGCGCCTCGGTCAGCCGCAGCCGCAGGTCGGTGGCCAGGTGGGCCGGGCGCCCGGTGGCGAGCTCGTCGAAGGCGACCCCGAGCCGTCCCGCGAGATGGGTGAGCGCCTCGTCGGAGGGACGCACCCGGCCGGCCTCGAGCGTGGAGATGTACGCGGGTGTGTACGCCGGTTCCGCCAACTGCCGCTGTGTCAGCCCCTGTTCGAGACGCAGCCGCTGCACCCTGCGCCCGATGGTCTCCGGGTCGTCCCGCTTCGCCATGCGGTTCATCATGCCAGTAAGCGCAGTTACGGAAATCCCGTTCACCGACTCACCGCCGGACCGCTCCAAGTCGGCCAACCACGCCTGGCGGCCTTCCCGTTCGGGAGCGCCACCCCCTAGGTTGGAAGGCGCCTTAAGCGTGCTTAATCCATCACTGTCGTTGCGAGGTCGGTTGCCGTGCCCGGACGCCCTGTCCCGCGCCACGAACGCGTTCCCGCCCGGTACGTCAGAGGGTTCGGCGCGGCCCTCCTGGCCGTGGCGGCCCTGGTCGCCGCCGGCCACGCGACGCCGGCCCACGCGGCGGACGCGGCGGCACCGGCCCACCACGTCTCCCGGGCCCCTTAGGGACTGTCCGGCGGGCCCCTCTCGGCCCGCGGCAAGCCCCCGGGGGACGCCGATGCCGGGACGCCGCTGTCAGTCGGGAAGCGCCCGGCGCAGGGCCTTGTCCAGACGCCGGGCCAGCGTCGCGTCGTCCGGCGGATCGTCGTCGAACAGGGCGCCCAGCTCCGCGGTGAACGTCTGGGTGAAGGCGCCGTACAGCGGGGTGCGCGGGCGGGAGACCGCGTTGCGCAGCGCGGGCAGCAGGACGGCATGGGCGTAGCGCGGGCGGCCGGCGGCGTCACGGGGCATGCGGTCGGTGCTCTCGCCCGTGGGGGACGCCGAGGGGACCGCGGAGGCCGAGGTGCCCGCCACCGTGCACCGGACGTCGTTCCGTTCGTACGCCGACACCCGGGTCGCGGCGAAGCCCGCGTCGAGCAGGCAGCGCTCGCTCTGCGCACTGGTGAGGAACGTGACCAGCTCGGCCGCCTTACCGGCCCGCTGCGAGGCCCGCGTCACCGCCAGGTTCTGCCCGCCGAGCACCGCGCGTCCGGGCAGCGGGGCGACGCCGAGCTGCTGCTCGGTGAAGGACCGGTGGAGCGTGCGATAGGCGTACGGCCAGTGCCGCAGGAAGGCGGTGCGGCCGTCCGCGAAGTCGCCGAGCGAGGTCGCCTCGTCGGAGCGGACGGCGTCGTCGAGGGTGTACGGCCGCTCCGTGCGCCGGCGCAACTCGGCGATGCCGTCGGTCAGTTTCGCGGCGTCCCCGGTGTAGTGGCCCCGGTCGTCGGTGAGCGCGAAGTCGCCGGTGACCGACGCGAACGCCTCGACGGCGTTGACCGTACGGCCCTCGTACCCGGCGAGCTGCGTCGTCCAGGTCTTCTCGAACCCCGCCGGCCGGTGCTCGTCCAGCAGGTCCCCGAGGTCACGCACGTCCTGCCAGCGGGCGCCTGCGGGCAGGTCGGGGCGCTGGACCCCCACGGCGCGCAGATGGTCACGCCGGTAGTAGAGCAACCCGACGTCACTGTTGAACGGCACCGCGTACACCTTGCCCGCCCAGCGGGCCGTGCCGGCGACCGACGGGATGACGTCGCTGTCGACGGCCGTGTCCAGCAGCGGCCGGACGAGCCCGGCCTCGGCGAACTCGGGTACCCAGGTGACGTCCAGGTTGACCACGTCGTACCTGGCGCTGCCCGACTGCAGCGCCCCCAGCAGCTGGCTGCGCTGTTCGTCGGCGGAGCCGGGCAACTCGACCAGGCGGGCACGGTAGCGGGTGCCGTCCTTCTCCTGCTGCCGGTTCCAGGCGTCGATGAGCTGCTGGCGGATGCCGTTCTTGCCGGTCACGTCCCGGCCGCTGGCCACCACGATGTCGCCGGGCAGGTCGGCGGCGGGCGTCGCGGCCGGCTGCCGGCCGCTTCCCGTGCAGCCCGCGGCCGCGAGCAGCGGCGCGAGCAGCAGAAGGACGAGCCGCCGCACCACGGCCCGTCGCCGCCCCCCACCGCCCCCGCGCGCCCAGCCCCGCGCGCCGCCTCGTGCGGCGTCGGCCCCGCGCGCCCCGATGCGGGTGTCCTCCCCGTTCCGCGCGCTGTCGCCGCGCGGCGCGCCGTCCCCGCATGCCCCGCCCTGCGTGCCGGGCCCGCCTCGGGGGCCCGCCCCGGCGCGGATGGTAGTGCTTCCGCCTCCGTGCCGTGCCCGCGTCTCGCGCATGCCGTGCCGCTCCCGTCCGCCCTTCGCGCCCTTCGCGCCCAGCGCGTCCTCGCCGCCCGTTCCGCCCCGCGTGTCCGGGCGCATCAGCCCTCCCCCCTCCACCGGCGCGGCAGCCCGTCAGGGCGCCGGCTCATCAGTCCTCCCCCGTCCCGACACGTGCGACCTCGTCGTGCAGGAGCGTGCCGAGGTCGTCGCCCGCGTCCAGGCACCGTCCGCCGCTCGCCCCGGCGATCAGGGCGTCGGGGCGGCCCCGGTCGCACGCGCCACCGGCCAGGGACACCATGTCCACCGGCACCCCGGCCAGCGCCGCCTTCCCCAGCACGTCCTTGAGGTTGTCGCCGGTCAGCCGGTCGTGGTCCTCGTCGTCGGTGACGTAGACGATGAGCTGCGGCCGTTCGTCGTCCCGGCCCCGGCCCGCCATGTCGGCAAGCGCGGCCAGCAGCGCCCCGTGCGGGTCGGCCTCGGCGTCGCGGACCCTCGCCCCGCCGTCGACCAGGCGCTCGGCGTCCGCGCGGCGGTGCCGGTCGAAGCGGAGCAGCACGTCGTACCGCCGGTCGCCCGAGGTGCCGTACACCGACCACACGCCGTACTCGTCCTGGTCGCCGAGTCCGCCGAGGGAGTGCTTCAGCAGGCCGGGGCCGCCACTGGGGCCCTGCCACTGATCGGTCATCGAACCGGAGCTGTCGAGGAGGAAGAGCACCCGGCCGGGGCCGTCGGCGCTGCGGTAGCGCTCCAGGGCCGTGTCCAGCGCCGGCCCCTCGGCCGCGCCCGGCAGCGGACCGGGGTTGCGCAGGACGCCCTTGCCGGGGTGGTCCGCGTCGAGCAGGGGGTGCCCGGCGTCCGAGGCGGAGCGGAAGCCGGCCCGGCGGAACGCGGCGAGTCCCTCCTCGCCGGTCAGCCACGCGTGGAAGCGGCCGACCGCGTCGTCCCGCGCGGCCGCGTCCAGGTCGCCGCGGTCCCAGCGCACCCGCACGAAGGCGGGCGTCAGGGCCGGTACGTCGGTCGGGTACTCGGCGGTCCGCTTCTCCCGGGTGGCCTCGGCGCAGTCGACACCGCTCCGCAGCAGGAACTCCGGCACGAGCGCGGCGGTGCGGGTGTCGGCTGCGGTGTCCTCGGGCAGCGCGCAGAGCAGGGCGGCGGACGTGGGAGCGGGCGGCCCGGCGGGACGGATCCGCTGCTCGGCGACGCGCGCGCCGGCCGTGCCGGGGCCGTAGAGGCCGACCGTCGCCAGCAGGGCGGAGCCGGTCAGCTCCGGGTCGGGGCGGCGCACCTCGGCGTTGCGGTTCCGCTTGCGCAGATCGTCGACCAGCCGGGACAACGGGCGCCCGACCCGCTCGTTGAGCCGATCTCCGGCCATGTCCTGCGGCACGGCGAGCACGACCGGCGAGTACACGAACGCGGGGTAGGGCTGGAGTTCGGCGAACACGCGGTCGGTCCGGTCCGCGACGACCCGGTCCACGTCGGCCGTCGACGCGGGGATCCAGACGTCCGGCTGGGGGCCGACGTCCCGCTGCGGATTGGTGTCCTCGTCCTGCGGTTCCTGCCAGGCCCCGGTCTGCCGGCGCAGCGCTCCGACGGCGCCGGCGGCGCCCGCGCTGTAGACGGTGATGCCGGTCCGGCGGCAGCCGTGCCCGGTGGTGTTCGCACCGGAGGTGAGATAGGCGTCCGCGGCCGCGCGGACCGTCTCCTCCAGGTCCGGGTCGGTCAGCACGCGCAGTTCCAGCGGCGGGGCGCAGGTGTGGTCGTCGCCGAGGCGGAGGTACGCGTACGAGCCCAGGCTGAGGGCGGCGAGCGTGAGCACCGTCGTGATCACCACGGCGACCCGGCGGAGCGGACACCCTCCACCGGGCGGCCGGATCATGGAGCCGGCCCACCTCACGACCGCGCCGGCCAGGGCGCGCAGCCGGCCGACGAGGACGGACGCCCCACCCGGTGAGCCGGTGTCCTCCGTCGGCGTCACCGGCAGCCCCGGCGAGCCGGGCGGCGTCTGCGGCGGAACGTCCTCCGGCGGCACCACGACCGGCGTCTGCGGCGGAACGTTCCCCGGCGGCACCGCGACCGGCGTCTGCGGCCCAACGTCCTCCGGCGGCACCACGACCGGCGTCTCCGGCGCAACGTTCCCCCGCCCGGCCCCGGTCCGCGCGGACAGCAGCACGTCCGTGCCCGCCTCGCCCGCGTGCTGCGGTTCCCACGCGTCCCCGAGCGTCGTGGTGAGGCCCGACGCGGCCATCCGGGCCCGCAGCCCGTCGAACAGCCGCAGCAGGGACACCTCCCCGTCCACGTCGAGCAGGTCGGCGAGTCCGGCGGTGAACGGCGTCGGCCCCTTGTCGCCGCCGGCGTCGATGAGCCGGTTGGCCTGCACGCTCATCAGCAGCAGGATCCGCTGCCGGTGCTCGGAGTCGTGCCAGATCTTGGCGGCGTTACCCGCGTAGCAGCAGTCCAGGATCACCACGACCCGCTCCGCGCGGCTCCCGGCGAGCTCGGTGAGCACCCCGGTGAACTGGGCCGCGCCGGGGAACACCGCCCGGCCGCCCGCGACCACGCGCGCGTTGCGCATCTGCAGGAACAGCTCGTCGCCCGCGCTCGTCACGGCGCCGTGCCCGGCGAAGTAGCACAGCAGCAGGCCCTCGGCCTCGTGGGCGGCGGTGCGCAGCTCGTCGCTGAACCGGTCCAGGGACGGCGAACGGCACACGGTGATCTCACGCTTGTCGAAGACCCCGCCCCGGCACAGCACGGAGCTGAGCCGGTCGACGTTGTCCTGGACAGCGGGCAGCTCGCCGGGCACGCCGTCCGTCTCGGTCGGTTTCGTGTGGTCGTACCGCGAGACGCCGACCAGCAGCGCCCGATTGACCCGTCCGCGCGGGTCGAAACGGCGCACCGGGCTAACTCTCGTCGAGGGTCACCGGGTCGACGCGTTCCTCGGGCGGGTCCCCGCTCTCCACCTCCCGGCGGTTGGCCAGCCAGGCCGCCACCGCACGCCTGGTCTGGCCGAGCAGCTGCTCGAACCCGACTGTCGCGGCGGAGGTGACCACGGCCAGCACGATCTCCATGCCGGCCCCCATGTGGCCGGGCGGCCCGTCGGTGCGGGGCCGCTCCAGGATCCGCAGCTGCCCGGCGCGGACCAGTTCCTCCAGCGGTTTCTCCCGCTCCAGCCACGCCTTGAGCGCGCCGACGTCGCCTCTGCTCGCGCTTCCGTCCAGCCGCACCCGAATGCCTCGGCCGGCCACGCCCTCCCCCTCAGCCATAACTCACCATTCTGGCACCGGAGTCGGCGTTCAGGGAGGGGTCGTACGGGACGGAACGAAACGGGCTCGCGCCCCGGCGCGCGTCGTCCCCGAGGCGCCGGGGCGCCGTGCCGCCGTCGCGGTGCTGTTGCCGTTGCCTGCTGTCGCTGCGGGCCGCCCGTGGCGCTCAGTGCCGGGTCCGCAGCCGGTCCAGCTGCCGCCGGACGTCCTCCACCGCGCCACGGCGCCGTCCGGGCACGCGGCCGCGCAGGTCCGCGAGCAGCGGGCCGAGGTCGCCGGCCTCGGCCGGATCGTCGATCCGCCCCCACTGGTGGTGGGCCCGGTCGACGGCGGCCTCCACCTCGGCCGTTCCGGGGGACTGGCCCATGGCCAGGCGGGTGGCGGCGACGGCGAGCCAGGCCCGGCAGCTGCGGGCTGCGTCCCCGGCGAGCATGGCCAGGTCCGCGCGGACCTCGGTCCAGTGCAGGGCGTTCTCGGAGGCCGCTCCGTGGGCACGCACGGCGGCCTGCTCCCAGCGGGAGGCGAGCGCGTCGGCGTCGTCGTGCCGGCCGGCCTGCACGCAGGCGCTGATCGCGGCGTGCGGATCGGCCTGCGCACCGGGCACCCCGCCGGCGTCTCCCGCACCGTCCGGGGCGCCCGCTCCCGCGACGGCGCCACCACCGGCCGCGGTCCCGGTCGGCGTGCCGGGCGGCGCACCGGCCGCGGTCCCGGGTGCAACACCCGCGGACCCGTCCTGCGCGGTCCCGGCCGTCACCGCCTGCCCACCGGCCACAGCCCCGGCGTACACCCCGCCGGGCCCACCGACCGCAGCCCCCGTACGCACACCACCCTGCCCACCCGCCGCGGTCCCGGCGTACCCGCCGCCGCCCGGGAACGCGTCGGCGCCCGGGTACGCGCCGCCCGCCACGGTCCGGGCGTACGGGCCGGCCGGTGGCTGCGGCTGCGCCGTGAGCACGAGGTCCGTGCCGGCGCTCTCCTCGGCCAGCCGTCCCAGCACCTGCTGGTGCAACTGGTCCAGCGGCGGCCGCCGCCCGCTGCGCAGGATCGTCGCCACCGCCTTCATGTACGCCGGCGCCGCCACCGTGCGCCGGGGCGGCGGCGGTGCGATCCGGCCGTACACGGCCGCCGTGCGGCCCGAGTCCAGCGGACGGGTCCGCAGCAGCCGCCAGCACTCCTCGTCGGCGTGCAGGTCGGCCACGAGCGTCGTCGTCCCGGCCGGGCGCAGCCGGAGCTCCTCGCGCAGCCAGTGCCAGGGCAGGGCGGTGTAGCGGACCGTCGCCGGGGTGGTGCGGGCCAGCGCCAGGTGGGGCAGGTGCTGGCGCCGGTCGAGCTGGAGCTGGCCGGTGACGAAGACGGTCAGCGGCCCGGGGGCCGCCGCGGCGGCGCGCAGCCGGGTCAGGACGGCCTGCGGCTCCAGCGGGTCGGCGAGCTCGACGACGGTCGCGGTGTCCGTGCCGGAGAGCACGGCGGGCGGGACGGCGGCCAGCACGGGAAGCACGGATGCGGCGTCCACCAGACGCCCACGGCCCACGGGCGAGGCCGCCAGCAGCAGCACGGTTCCAGGCATCGTCCCCCCGTCGGTGATCCTGTCGGACGCCTACAGCAGCACCGTAGCCGCTGGATGCGCCCCGGTGGGTGCCGGACCTGTGGCCGGTCCCCGGCGGTCCGCCCACCGCGCCGTCCGGGCCGCCGAGTTGCCCGCGCTCCCGTGCCGGTGTGCGCTGGTAGGCGGGGGCCGACAGGAAGGAGTGCTCCGATGGCTCAGCCGGCACTCGCGCGCGGCGGCACCACGCGCACCCGCACGCCCGACATCCTCAGTGCGCGGACTCACGCGATCGGGCGGTGGGCGGTCCCCGCGGTGGTGGGCGTCGTCTACGGCTACTGGGCGGCGGCCAACCGGCGCCACGGCGGACCGATCACCGTCGGCAACTTCCTGTTCGGCCTGGTGACCGGCATCGTGCTGATGCTGCTGATGACCGGTGTCCTGTACCTCGCCCCGCACCTGAGCCGGGTGCCGCACGCCATGGTGTGGGGCGCGCTCGCCGGCGCGGCGGTCGGGTTCCTGTACGCCCAGACCGGCGGCGCCGTCGGGGCGGGCATCGGCCTCGGCCTGGCGACCGGCGCGGGTCTGGGCCTGTGCGTCTTCTACTGGGTCTACACGCACCAGACCCCGCACGGGTAGCCCGCCCACCACACCGGGGCTCCCCCGCAGAACCGCACCGGTTCGCCCGGCAGGCCGCGTCCCACCGGGCCGCCCGGCCGCTCGCTCACCCGCCAGGCCGCCTCCCACCCGGCCGCCGGCTCACCCGCCCCGCCAGACCGCCCGCCGGGCCGCCGTCTCACCCACCGGACACCACCGGCTCGCCCGCCGAGCCGCCGGACCGCAGACCGTCCGCCAGACCGCACCGGCTGTCCCGTCGGGCGTTCCCCACCCGCCCCGCCGGACCACCCGCAGCGCCCGCCGGGCGTTCACCTGCCCACCCCGCCGGACCGCCCGCCCAGCAGCCCCGCCGGGCCACCCGCCAGAACGTGCGCAACCGCCCGTTGACAGCCGGTCACCGGCGCTCACCCGAAAGCGGTTCTCCGCTGGCGAAGGCCGTCCCGGGGCCGTTGCCTGGAGAGGTGCCCCCTCGTCTGCGTGACGGCCTCGCGGCCGTGCTGATCGCCCTGTCCTGCCTGCTCGTGCCGCCGGGCGCGCTGTCGGCGTGGGCGGCGTACGGCCTCGCCGACACCGGCCGCTACGTCACCATGATGGCGCCGCTCGCCGGTGACCCGGCCGTGCGGGACGCGGTCGCGGACACCGTCGGGACCGGCATCATGGACAGGATCGACACCCGCAGGCTCGACGTCGCCCCGGTGCGGGCGTCGGTGGCCCCCTTCGTGCACGACGCGGTGCGCTCGTTCACGCAGACCGACGCCTTCCGCACGGCGTGGAACGCGGCCAACCGGGCCGCCCACGGCGCGCTCCTGCGCGCGCTGCGCGACGGGACCGACGGGCGCGACCGCCCGGTCACCGTCGATCTCGCCCCCGTCACCGCGCAGGTCAAACAGCAGCTCACCCGGGACCACGTGCCGCTCGCGGACCGCATCCCCGTCGAGCACACCGAGGTCGCCCTGCTCCCCGCCCAGGATCTGGGCCGCCTGCGGAAGGGATTCGACGTGCTCGAAGTCGCCGGCTTCTGGCTCCCCGTCGCCGCCGTCTCCTTCGCCCTCTCCGGAATCGCCCTCGCCACCCGCCGCCGCCGCGCGGTCACCGCGACCGCGCTCGGCACCGCGACCGGCGGCGCGCTGCTCGCGCTCGCCCTCGTCGTGGGCCGCAGCCTGACCCTCGCGGACCTGCCCGCCGAGGTCTCCCACCCGGCCGTGGGCGCGGTCTACGACGCTCTCACGAGCACCCTGCGCACGGTCGCCTGGCTGCTGATGGCACTCGGGCTGACGGTCGCCCTCGTCACCTGGCTCACCCGCCGCTCGGGCCGTCCGCGCCGGCCGCGTCTCATGCGACGCCGGCAGGGGCCCGCGGGGCACTCCCCGGCCCCGGCCGAGGGACCGACGCGAGCCCGGGCCTGACGGGGCCGGGGGTCCGGCGAGCTCCACGACGGACGGGCAAGGGCCGGGACCGGGCGGCGCTCACCGTCAGGCGGGCGCGACCCGGGCCCGGCGGCGGGATGCGCCCCCGCCGCCGGCTCACGGACCCGCGTACCGGCCGGTCTCCACAGCCGTCAGGCGCCGATGCGGCCTCCGTCAGGCGCCGACACCGCGGCCGTCGGCGCGCCACACGGCGACCACCGCCGGGCGGGTGATCCTGCCCGGCCCGTCGGGCCAGGTGCTCGCCGGCTTCTCCACCGACGCCCCGTCGACCTCGCCCGGGTGCTGCACGGCGACGAGCACCCGTCGCTCCTGGACGATCGGCCCGCAGGTCTCCGCGCCCGTCGGCACCGTCAGGAACTGCTTCAGCTCACCCCGCCGGTCGCCCTTCACCGCGACGCCGAACAGGCCGTCGTGCGAGCCGAGCTGGTTGCCGTCCGTGGAGATCCACAGGTTGCCGTACGGGTCGAAGGCCACGTTGTCCGGGCAGGAGATCGGGCTGACGTGCTCCTTCGGGAACCCGGCGAAGTACGTGGCCGGGTCGGCCGGGTCGCCGGCGACGAGGAACAGCGACCAGGCGAAGGACGTGGCGTCGGCCCGGCCGCGGTGCTCGGTCAGCTCCAGGATGTGCCCGTGCTTGTTGGCCACGCGCGGGTTGGCCTCGTCGGCGGCCGGGTAGCCGGCCTTGCCCCGGTTGGTGTTGTTGGTGAGGACGACGTACACCTTGCCGGTGTGCGGGGAGGGCTGGATGTCCTCCGGCCGGTCCATCTTGGTGGCGCCCGCCCTGTCGCCGGCGAGCCGGGTGAAGACGAAGACCTCCTCCGCCGTCATGCCCTCGACGTGCGACACGGCGCCCTCCGCGGTCGCGGTGGCCAGCGGGATCCACTCGCCGCCGCCGTCGAACTCCCCGTCGGCCGGCAGCTTCCCGCTGCCGTCGATCTGGGCGGCGGGGGAGTCCCCGGTGAGCCGGGCGACGTAGAGGGTGCCCTCGTCGAGCAGGGACAGGTTGTGCTCGCGCACGGCCCGCGAGGAGCCGTGGCGCATCCTCTTGCTGGAGACGAACTTGTAGAAGTAGTCGAACCGCTCGTCGTCGCCGGAGTACACGACGGGCCGGCCGTCCTCGGTGAGGCGGACGGTCGCCGCCTCGTGCTTGAAGCGGCCGAGCGCGGTGTGCTTGCGCGGCGTGGAGGCCGGGTCGTACGGGTCGAACTCGACGACGTAGCCGAACCGGTGCACCTCGTTGGGCTCCCGCGCGATGTCGAACCGCTTGTCGAACCGCTCCCACTTGCGCTCCGTGGCCCCGGTGCCGATGCCGTAGCGCTTGTCGGTGGCGCGCGAGCCGTTCGCGAAGTACTGGTTGAAGTTCTCCTCGCCGTGCAGGGTGGTGCCCCACGGCGTGGTCCCGCCCGAGCAGTTGTTCAGCGTGCCGAGGACCCTGCGGCCGCTCGGGTCGGCGGAGGTCCTCAGCAGGCCGGACCCGGCGGCGGGACCGGTGAGCCGGAACTCGGTGGTGGCGGTGACGCGCCGGTTGAGCGGGTGGCGGTGGACGGCGGTCAGCGCGCCGGTCGCGCGGTCCTCCTCCACCACGACGGCGGACAGCCCGTGCGCCGCCCAGGCGATCTCGGCCTGCTGCCGGGTCGGGTTCTCCGGGTCGTAGCCGCGGAACATGAGCACTTCGTCGGTGTACTCGTGGTTCGCCACAAGGAGCCGGCGGTGCCGCTCACCCGGGAGGGGCAGCAGGGCGAGGAAGTCGTTGTTGTACCCGAACTGCCCTGCCTGCGCGGCCGCGGTCTGGTGCTCCGGGTCGAACGCGGGCGCACCGCGCAGAATGGGCTCGCCCCAGCGGATGACGACGTTCTGCCCGTAGCCGTCCGGGACGGTGACGGCGTCGGCGGTGTTCGGGGCGACGGGCGCGAACCGCAGCCCGCGCGCGCCCTTGCCGAAGGTGCCGTGCGCCTGCGCGGGCCCGGTCCGGGTCCCGGCCTGGGCCGGGCGGGCCCCGGCGACGGCGGCCGTGCCGGTGGCGGCGGCCACGGTGACGACGGCGGCGGCCCGCATCACCGAACGGCGGGCGATCGCGCCGGCGATGACGTCCCCGGCGTACTCGTTGGAGCTGGTGTTCGGAGCCTCGTGGAAGCAGGCGTCGCCGCAGCGGAAACGGCAGGTCAGGGCGGACCGGCCGCCAGGGTGTGAGCCGGACGGCGTTCCGATCAGCGGCAGCAGTGAGCGCACTTCGATTCTCCCCATGCGGGCCCTAGGTGTCAGCGTGACGCTAGGTGCGCCCCCGTGCGCGTGCGCTGCCGCGGCGTGAACGGGTGGTGAACGGGCGCCGTCCGGACGGGCGTTGCCGTGACGGGGCGGTGACCCTGCGTGGAGGGCGTCGGCACCCCGGGACACGGCCCGTCCCGCGCCCCTCTCCCCTGCCCGGGATCACCTTCCGGGGCCGCTAACCTTACGTGTCCGTCCTGGCCAGGGATCAACGGGCACCAACTCACGCGAAGGGTTGCGGACATGGGCATTCTGACTCGCCTGCGGAACGCGTTCGGCCGATCACGCAAGGAGGGTCCGGCCGAAGCAGAGGGTCCGGAGCAGGTTCCGGCCCAGGAGGCGGTCCCCACACGGGACGCGGCGCCTCCCCAGGACGCGACTCCGCCTCAGGAGGCGGCCCCTTCGCAGCCGACGGCTCCCGCGCAACGCACGGAACCGAACGTCCCGGCCGCCACGCCCCGCGTCCCGGACCCGCGCGCGTCCAGCCCGGACGAACACGATCTGGTGGCCGCGGCCTTCGCCAACGTCGCGGTCCCCGGGCCGGCCACCGAGGCCGCACAGCCCCAGCCGGACACCACGAAGGCCGCAGCCCCGGCCCCGAAGCCCACCGAGGCCCAGGAACCGGAGCCGACCGAGACCCCGGAGCCGGCGCAGGAAACGTCCGAGGCCCCGGCACCGGACGCGGAGACCCCGGACGCGGACCCGGAGCCCACCGACGCCCGCGAGCCGGAGCCGGAGCCTGCCAAGGCCTCCGAGGCGCCGAAGCCGGAGGCCGGGCCCGAGACGGAGCCCGAGCCCGACGCGGAGACCGAGCCCGAGGCCACCGAGGAGCCCCCGACCGCGACGGACTCCGAGCCGGAGCCCGCCACCGAAGACCCGAAGCCCGCCCCCGAGGCTTCCGAAGAGCCCCCGACCGCGACGGCCCCGGAGCCGGAACCGGCCACCGCCGCACACCCGCAGTCCGAGCCCGAGCCCTCCGCGGAGACCGAGGCCGAACCGACCCCCGAGCCCGAGCCGGAAGCCACGCCCGAGCCCGCAGCGGAAACCGCACCGGAATCCGAGCCCGAGCCCGCAGCGGAAACCGCGCCCGAGCCGACCCCCGAACCGGAAGCCGCACCCGAGCCCGACCCGGAGCCCGCCTCCGCCTCCGAGCCGGCCGCTGACGCGACCCCCGAGCCGCAAGCCGCCGACGGCGAGCCGGCCCCACAGGGGCCACCCGCACCCGACAACGAGACCCGCACGGGTGGTGCGGGTGGGAACACCCCCGCCGAAGGCGAAGCCGAGGCGGCACCCCCCACCCCGCACCCGCAGGCCGACCAGCCCGCCGCAGGCAACACGGAACCCCCCGCCAAGCCCGCCGCAGGCGAGGACGCCGCCGCCGCCCTGGCGAAGCACGGCCTCACCGGCGCCCGCGCCAAGGTCTACCTCGTTCTCGACCGCTCCGCGTCCATGCGCCCGTACTACAAGGACGGCTCCGCCCAGGCCCTCGGCGAGCAGACCCTCGCCCTCGCCGCGCACGTCGACCCGGACGCCACGGTGCACGTCGTCTTCTTCTCCACGGAGGTGGACGGCGCCGGCGACCTCACCCTCACCGACTACGAGAACAAGATCGACGAGCTCCACGCCTCCTTCGGCCGCATGGGCCGGACGAGCTACCACGCGGCCGTCGAGGCGGTGCTCGCCCACCACGACCAGGAGGCCGGCCCGGACACCCCCGCCCTGGTCGTCTTCCAGACGGACGGCGCCCCCGACGCCAAGACCCCTGCCACCCAGTCCCTCACCGACGCGGCGAAGAGCCACCCCGCCGTGTTCTTCTCCTTCGTCGCCTTCGGTGAGCACGACAACAAGGCGTTCGACTATCTCCGCAAGCTGAAGACGGGCAACACGTCCTTCTTCCACGCCGGCCCCACCCCGCGTGAGCTCACGGACCAGGAGCTGTACGAGGGCATCCTGGCGGCCTGGCGCCCCTGACCGCCCGGACCAGCGGACCCCCCGCGGCACCCGCCGCCGGGCCCGCCCCGCACCCGCCACCGCGCCGCCCGCGTCCCACCCCGTAAAACGGGAAGCGGGCGGCGCACCCGTGTCGGCTACGATTTCAAGGTTCGTAGACGAATCGGACGGCCCGGAAAAGCCGCCCCGCGTCACCCCACGTAGCGACTTGGGAGCAGCCCGCGATGGCTCGACACCTCATCACCAGCGCCCTTCCGTACATCAACGGGATCAAGCACCTGGGCAACATGGTGGGGTCCATGCTCCCGGCGGACGTGTACGCGCGCTACCTGCGCCAGCGGGGCCACGAGGTCCTGTACATCTGCGCCACCGACGAGCACGGCACCCCCGCCGAGCTGGCCGCGAAGGAGCAGGGCCTGCCGGTGGACGCGTTCTGCGCGCAGGCGCACGACGCCCAGAAGGCCGTCTACGACGGCTTCGAGCTGGCGTTCGACTACTTCGGCCGCAGCTCCAGCGCGGAGAACGTCGAGATCACCCAGCACTTCGCCCGCAAGCTGAACGAGAACGGCTTCATCGAAGAGCGCGCCATCCGCCAGGTGTACAGCCCCGCCGACGGCCGGTTCCTCCCGGACCGCTACGTCGAGGGCACCTGCCCGCACTGCGGCTACGACAAGGCCCGCGGCGACCAGTGCGAGAACTGCACGCGCGTGCTGGACCCGACGGACCTGATCGACCCGCGCTCGGCGATCTCCGGCTCCACGGAACTGGAGGTCCGCGAGACGAAGCACCTCTTCCTCCTCCAGTCCAAGCTTCAGCACGAGGTCGAGGAGTGGGTCTCCCGCCACGAGGACGACTGGCCGCAGCTCGCCGCGTCCATCGCCCGCAAGTGGCTGAACGAGGGCCTGCACGACCGCGCGATCACCCGTGACCTGGACTGGGGCGTCCCGGTCCCGGCGGACACCTGGCCGGAGCTGGCGGCCGAGGGCAAGGTCTTCTACGTCTGGTTCGACGCCCCGATCGAGTACATCGGCGCGACGAAGGAGTGGGCCGACCAGGACCCGCAGAACCGGGACTGGAGGTCCTGGTGGTACGACGTCGACACCGACGTCCGCTACACGGAGTTCATGGCCAAGGACAACGTCCCCTTCCACACGGTGATGTTCCCGGCCACCGAGCTCGGCGTGCGCGAGCCGTGGAAGAAGGTCGACTACGTCAAGGCCTTCAACTGGCTGACGTACTACGGCGGCAAGTTCTCCACCTCCCAGAAGCGCGGTGTCTTCACCGACCAGGCCCTGCAGATCCTGCCCGCGGACTACTGGCGCTACTTCCTGATCGCCAACGCGCCCGAGTCGGACGACGCGTCCTTCACCTGGGAGCACTTCACGGCCACGGTGAACAAGGACCTGGCCGACACCCTCGGCAACTTCGTCAACCGCGTGCTGTCCTTCTCGAAGAAGCGCTTCGGCGAGGAGGTCCCGGCGGGCGGCGAGCCCGGTGAGGCGGAGGCGAAGCTGGGCGAGGAGATCGCGGCGCTGCTCGCCGAGTACGAGTCCCACATGGAGACGACGCAGTTCCGCAAGGCGGCGGCCGCCCTGCGCGCCCTGTGGTCGGCGGGCAACTCCTACCTGGAGGAGAAGGCCCCCTGGCTGGAGATCAAGACGGACAAGGACGGCGCGGCCCTGACGCTCCGCACCGCGATGAACCTGATCCACCTGTACGCGGTGGTCTCGGAGCCGTTCATCCCGGCCACGGCCCGCAGGATGCGCGACGCCTTCGCCCTGACGGAGGACACCGCGACGTGGGTGACGGCCGAGGAGGCGAAGTCCCTGCGCACCGTCGCCGCCGGCACGCCCTTCACCGTCCCGCCGGTGCTCTTCGCCAAGCTCACCGACGACGACCTGCAGGACTACAAGAACCGCTTCGGCGGCGAACCGGCCGCGTGACCCAGCGCCTGCGCTGTTCCGCCCCGTACACCGACGTGCCCCGCTCCTGCTGACCACCAGGAGCGGGGCACGGTCGTTGCTGCTAGGTCAGCGCCCCGAAGCGTGAACCACGAATTCCACCCATGCCTCCGGCCCGAGGACGAGACGAGGGCTGACGTCGCGGTATTTGGAGTCACGGACGTGGATGGTGCCGGGGGTGACGGCAATCTCGACGCAGGAGTTGCCGTCGTTGCCGCCGCTGTAGCTGCTCTTGAACCACGCCAGCTCGGCGGTTTCCCCGGCAGTGCTCTCGCGGTTCATGTCTCTCCCAGCAGTTGCTCGATGAAGGCCAGCGACTCCCGTGGCGAGAGCGCCTGAGCCCGGATGGTGCCATACCGCAGCTCAAGGATGCGCAGGTGCTTGAGTTCGTGGATCGGCCGACCATTGAAGGCGCCGTCGGAGCGGCCCACCGCCGTACCGTCCGGGAACTTCAGCAGCTCGATCCGACCGTCCAGTCCGGAGTGGGTGTCACAGTCCATCGGCATCACCTGAAGCACGACGTTGTGCGACCGTCCCACCTCCAGCAGACGCTCAAGCTGCTGACGCCACACCATTCTGCCCCCGATGGGACGCCGCAGGACCCCCTCTTCCAGGACGAAGCTGAGCGCTGGAGCGGGCGACCGGTCCAAGACCGACTGTCGGGCAAGACGAGCGGCCACCATGCGGTCCACATCGTCGGGCGAGTACGGCGGCTGTGCTGCCCCGATCACTGATCGTGCGTGGTCCGACGTCTGCAACAGGCCAGGGACGATGTGGCACTCGTAGAGAGCGATCTCAACCGCCTTGCCCTCCAGTTTTCCCAGCTCCCGCACCCTCTTCGGATACCGGACCTTCTTCACGTCCTCCCAGGCCGCCGCGACGAGCCCGTCGGCGCCCAGCACCTCGTCGGCCTTCTCCAGGTATTCCTGCCGGGGAATCCGCTTTCCGCTCTCGATCTTGTAGACGAGATCCTCGCCGTACCCCACCGCCTTGCCGAACTCGCCGGCGCGCATCCCCACCGCCTCGCGCCGCAGCTTCAACTGCCGCCCCACGGTGGCGACCACGGCCACGCCCCACTCGTCGTCCGGGTCCACCTCCCACCCCGGCTCGTCAGCCTCGGTCCTCAGCTGCCGAACCTCGCCGTCCACCGACATGCGCGCCCCTCCGTCGTACCGCCTTGCACCAGCCACGCCGTACCCGTACGCCCCGCCCCGCTCCCACAAGCCCGGACGTCACCGGCCATCGAGGACAGTCACCGTACGTAGCAGCGTGATGACTCCTCACGGTACGCACATCCGGCCACCCTGAGTGACGCGAACGGGGAATCCCCACCCGCCGCCCCGCAGTCACCGGGACCTGACCTCCCCGTCTCCGGCCCGACCTGCGCTCCCCATGCACTGCCCACTGGGGAGAAAGCACCCGTCCAAGCCCCACCCCTCCCTCCCGCCGGGCAATCTCACCCGGGCGAGTGAATATGCCCAGGTGGGCTGGATTGGGGACCGGTTGCCTGCCCTACGCTCAGCGCCAGCGGTACTCGACTACCCCAGACATGCGACGGCCCTCGCCGGGACGAACCCCGACAGCCCCTCCAGACCTGCGACGGCTGCGACCGCGCCTTCCGCGCCCCCCGTGGCCGGCCGCCGCCGCGACTGCCGGTCCGATCGATTGCCCGGAGGCCGCCTAGCATGAAAGCGACGATCCTTGCCCCTGGGCACAGACGACGAGGAGCGAGCGCCATGACCATCGCCCCGGACAACGCGCGGCACGGCACCTCCCACCTGTACCGGGCCATGCGCGACTTCGTGGAGTCCACGGACGGCACCCTCCCCGGCAAGTTGGAGATCACCAAGGAAGGGATCGTTCACGACATGATGTCGCCGGGAGGACCTCACGAGGTCACGGCCGCGCAGGTCAGCCGCCGGTTGGAAAAGGTCATGCCGGACGATCTGCTGGCTCACAACGGCACGCCTGACGTGGAAGACGAGCCTGAGGGGATCATGCGGCACCCCGATGTGATGGTGATCCCATGGGCGGACCTGAATGTCGAAGGCTCCATCGACCCCCACACCGTCATCGCCGCCATCGAGATCGTATCCAGGTCCAACCCGGACAACGACTGGGTCACCAAGATGCGCGACTACGCCCTCATGGGCATCCCCGTCTACGCGATCTTCGACCCCCGCACGGGCACCGGCGCCATCCTCACCGACATCCACCCCACCCCCGACGGCCCCCGCTACGCCACCCGCAAGGACTTCGTCTACGGCGAGGACGTCACGGTCGGCGACTGGACGATTTCCACCGAGGGCCTGCCCCGCTACGGAAGCGACAAGCAGCGGTAAGACCCGCTCACGGCATGCAGCCCCCCTCCTGATGAAGGGCTCGGCCGGACGCCGGCCGGAACGCCATGCGGCCGGCCCGAGGCGGGATCCGCGCCACGTGACAGCGGCCCGGAGTCCCCGTCGGGGCTCCGGGCCGCTGTTCTGCCGGTCGGGACTACTTCGGCTGGGGCTTGCGCACCGACAGGTGCAGCTCCCGCAGCCGCGCCTCGTCCAGCTCCGACGGTGCGCCCATCATCAGGTCCTGGGCGTTGCCGTTGAGCGGGAAGGCGATGGTCTCGCGGATGTTGGGCTCGTCGGCCAGCAGCATCACGATGCGGTCGACGCCCGGGGCGATGCCGCCGTGCGGCGGGGCGCCGAAGCGGAAGGCGCGGAGCATGCCCGCGAACTGCTCCTCGACGGTCTCGCGGTCGTAGCCCGCGATCTCGAACGCCTTGAGCATGATCTCCGGCTCGTGGTTCCGGATGGCGCCGGAGGACAGCTCGACACCGTTGCAGACGATGTCGTACTGCCAGCCCAGGATGTCCAGCGGGTCCTGCGTCTCCAGGGCCTCCAGGCCGCCCTGCGGCATCGAGAAGGGGTTGTGGGAGAAGTCGATCCTGCCGGTCTCCTCGTCCTTCTCGTACATCGGGAAGTCGATGACCCAGCAGAAGCGGAAGACGCCGTCCTCGAACTGACCGGCGCGCCGGGCGGCCTCCACCCGCACCGGGCCCATGATCTTCGAGACCTCGTCGAACTCGCCGGCGCCGAAGAAGACCGCGTGACCGGGCGACAGCGCCAGACGCTTGGTCAGTTCGGCGACGTTCTCCTCGGTGAGGAACTTCGCGATCGGGCCGGTCAGCGAACCGTCCTCGGCCACCCGCACCCAGGCCAGGCCCTTCGCGCCCAGCGAGACGGCGAAGTCACCGAGCTGGTCGAAGAACTTCCTCGGCTGCGAGGCGACGTCCGGCACCGGCAGCGCCCGCACGTGCTTGCCCGCGAACGCCTTGAACTGCGAGCCCTCGAAGACGTCGGTGACGTCGACGAGCTCCAGCTTGGCGCGCAGGTCCGGCTTGTCCGAGCCGTACTTCAGCATCGCCTCGCGGAACGGGATCCGCGGGAACGGCGAGGTGACGTGACGGCCGCCGCCGAACTCCTCGAAGAGCTCGGTCATGAGCTTCTCGATGGGCTGGAAGACGTCCTCCTGCTCGACGAAGCTCATCTCGACGTCGAGCTGGTAGAACTCGCCCGGGGAGCGGTCCGCGCGGGCGTCCTCGTCGCGGAAGCAGGGCGCGATCTGGAAGTAGCGGTCGAAGCCGGAGATCATCAGCAGCTGCTTGAACTGCTGCGGGGCCTGCGGCAGGGCGTAGAACTTGCCCGGGTGCAGACGGGAGGGGACGACGTAGTCGCGGGCGCCCTCGGGGGAGGGGGCGGACAGGATCGGCGTCGCCATCTCGTTGAAGCCCATCGCCGACATCTTCTGGCGCATGGCGGAGATGACCGCCGTGCGCAGCATGATGTTGCGGTGCATGCGCTCGCGGCGCAGGTCGAGGAAGCGGTACTCCAGGCGCCGCTCCTCGTTGACGCCGTCCTCGGTGTTGATCGTGAACGGCAGCGGGGCGGCCGCGCCGAGCACCTCGACCTCGCCGACCTCGATCTCGATCTCGCCGGTGGGCAGGTCGGGGTTGATGTTCTCCGGGCCGCGGGAGACGACCTTGCCGTCCACCCGGACCACGGTCTCCTTGGAGAGCTTGTCCAGCGCCTCGTAGGCCGGCGTGCCGGGGCGGGCGACGAGCTGGGTGATGCCGTAGTGGTCGCGCAGATCGATGAAGAGGATGCCGCCCAGGTCGCGCCGATTGTGCAGCCAGCCACTCAGCCGGACGTCGGTGCCGACGTCAGAGGCGCGGAGCTCGCCGCAGGTGTGGGACCTGTACCGATGCATCGTCGTTCATCCAGCCTTCGCGGATCGGGGTCTGTGTCTCACGTTTCACGTGAAACTGCCTCCCCAGCCTACCGGGCACGCGGGGATCGCCCTCGCGCAGGACGCACGGCACGAGATCGCGTCCGGTCACCGGCGAGCACGCGGGTTCGCACGGGCGTGCGCCCTCGGTGGCCACGCCCGAGTGCATCTTCTTACAGTGGGGCAATGCGCACCGGTGAGCCCCTGCCCGCCGTGGGGGACGTTCTCGCCTCCCTCGCGACCGGCACGTGGTACTGGGACACCGCCACCGCGCTGGTCACGGTCGACGCCGAGGCGGCACGGCTGCTCGGGCTGCCCGCCCGCCAGGCCCTGCTCACCGAGGCCCAGGTCCGTGCCCGCTTCCACCCGGTGGACTGGAACGAGATCACCGGAGTCGTCCAGCTCGCCGCCGCGGAGGGCACCCTCGCCGAGGTACGCATCCGGATCATGGACGAACGCGGTCGCGTCGTCCGTGTCGTGCGCAGCCGTTCCAAGCCGACCTTCGACCCCCACAAGCGGGCCTACCAGCTGATCGGCACCCTCCAGGAGGTGACCGAGCCGACACCGGGTTCACCGGTCTCGGGGGCCACCGTCACGGGCGACTGGCGCCGCTCCCGCGAGGCGTTCCTGCTGGACGCGGGCCGCGCGCTCGCGGAGGCGCGCTCCACGGCGGAGGTGCTGCGCGTCGCGGCCGGCCTGTCGATGCCCGGCTTCTCACCGGACGGGCTGGCTGTCTTCGGCGTGGAGGGCGACCGGCTGACGATCATCGGCCACCACGGGCAGCAGCCCGGTGACGAGAGCCCGTTCGTGCACATGCCCCTGGACACGGACTACCCGGCCGCCGAGGTCGTCCGCACCGGCCGCGCCGTCTACCTCTCCACCCCGCAGGAGTACCAGACCCGCTACCCGCTCACCTGGCCGCTCGCCCAGCGCTTCAGCCGCCAGTCCTGGGCCTTCCTGCCGCTGACCGTCCAGGGCCGCACCATGGGCGCCTGGATGGCCGCCTTCGCCCACCCGGTCGCCTTCACGCCCGACGAGCGCTCGGTGCTGACGACGGTGGCCCGGATGCTCGCCCAGGCGCTCTCCCGGGCCGAGACGGCCGAGACCGAGCGGGAGCTGAGCGAGGGGCTCCAGCGCTCGATGATGCCCTCCCTCGGCCCCGGGATCCCCGGCATGGACGTCGCCGCGCGCTACATCCCCACCGGCGGCGGGCTCCAGGTCGGCGGCGACTGGTACGACATGATCCCGCTGCCCGGCGGCACCGGCCGCCGGAAGAGGTCCAGGGCGGGCCGGATCGCACTGGTCATGGGCGATGTGCAGGGCCACGACGTGCGTGCGGCCGGCCTCATGGGCCAGCTGCGCATCGCCCTGCGCGCCTACGCCGCCGAGGGCCACCGCCCGGACGCGGTCCTCGCCCGCGCCTCCCGCTTCCTGAACGGCATCACCGACGACGGCTCGGGCGACCCCGACCTGCGCTTCGCGACCTGCCTGTACGCGGAGGTCGACCCGCGGACCGGCGTCCTGGAGATCGCCCGCGCCGGACATCCCGAACCGGTGATCCGCACGCCGGACGGGACGGTGCTGCAGCGGCCGACGGCGGGCGGCCTGCCCCTCGGCATCGACCCGGACGCCGACTACCCGACCACCCGCTTCACCCTGGGCCCCGGCGAGACCATGCTGATCTGCACGGACGGCCTGATCGAGACCGGCGGTCACGACCTGCAGTCCGGCTGGCAGCGCATCCGCGAGATCCTGGAGCGGCATGGCGGCGGCGCGGAGGAGCTGGCCGACGCGCTCGTGCAGGCCGTGCACGGGCCGTCCTCGCACCACACCACCGGCCCGCTCGCCGACCGGCGCGAGGACGACATCGCCGTACTCCTGCTGAACCGGCGGCGAGAGGTCCCGGCCGGCGCGCCCGGCGGACGGCTCGGCACCCGCCGCAGCCTGATGACGATCGCGCAGACCGAACCCGAGCAGGTCGCCGTGGCCCGCGAGCAGCTGCGTCAGCTCCTGCACGACTGGAGTTCTGGCGAGCAGGTCGACTCCGCCGTGCTGCTGCTGTCGGAGATGCTGGCCAACGTCCTGGTGCACACCGACACCGACGCCTTCCTCGTCGCCGAGGTCGGCGGCACGAACGGCGGCGGGGGCGGCGAGCGGCGGCTGCGGGTGGAGGTCACCGACGCCGGCGACGACCTGCCGCACAGGCGCCGGCCCGGGGAGCTGGCCTCGTCCGGGCGCGGGCTGCTGCTGATCGAGCTGCTCGCCGACGCGTGGGGGGTCGATCCGCAGGGCGTGGGCAAGAGCATCTGGTTCGAGCTGTACGAGCCGCCCGGCAAGCAGTGACCCCGGCCGCGGCCGCCCGTCACTGATCGTCGCGTCCCTCCCGCTCCTTCTCCGCCAGGTGGATCACGCACACCGCCACCGCGATGACCAGGGCCGGGTCCGCGTCCTCCCGCACGATGTCCACGCCGTAGGTCTCCACGACGCTCAGCCATCGCCGGGAGATCACCGCGAGCAGCTCCCCGTCGTACTCGACGGCGAACTCGCGGTCGAGGATCTTGCCGCTGACGTCCAGTTCGGTGCCGTCCACCAGGGACACCCGGTAGTGGTTGCGCAGCAGCGACAGCCGTTTGCGCCGGATCTTCGCCAGGGGCTCACCGCCCCGCTCGATCACCATGGTGTCCCGCAGGGCGAACATCTTGCGGTGGATGTCGATCAGGACCCGGCCCCGGACGTCCTTCAGCTCGAAGGTGTCCCGCAGCCGCATGGCCTTGCCGTCGACGAGGAAGACCTTGTTTCCCTGCTCGTCCTCGATCCAGTAGTCGTCACCGATGCCGAGGATGCGGTCGCGTACGAGGAGTCTCATGCCCTCACCGCTTCCCCGGCCGCCGCGCCCCGACGCGGCCGGTAGCCCGACGGGCTGAGACGGCCGGTGGCCCCGCGGGCCGAGGCCGGCACGGACCGGCTGTGCCTTGCCCCGGCCGGCAGGGACGCCCGCCCCGGCCCGAACTCACACGCCGTAGCCGTCGCTGTAGCCGTCGCGGGTGTGGTGCCGTTCCTCTTCGACGACCGTCGTGGTGGGCGGCACCATGACGCGGCGGCGCCGGGCGATGCTGCTGAAGGTCGTCACGCCGATCAGTCCGACGATCATCAGGATGATGCCGACCAGATCGAGGTTGACCCCCTGCATGTCCCAGTCGGTCGCGAACGTGAGGATGGCTCCCGCGGCGATGAGGATGATGCATCCGCCGAGGCCCATGTGTGTCGCCTCCCTGTCCGGTGTCAGGTCCGGCGGTTCCGGCCTGTTCCGGTCCCTTCCGGTCAACTCCGGATACCCCCGCAACGGATGAGCATGCGTCAGGGGGCGCCCACGGGCCCTCGGTGCGTGGCCGCGCTCAGCCCTCCAGGAACGCCACCAGCGCGTTCGCCAGGAGGAACGGGTCGTCGGCGGCGCACAGTTCGCGGGCGCTGTGCATCGACAGGATGGCCACGCCGATGTCGACGGTCCGGATCCCGTGCCGGGCGGCCGTGATCGGGCCGATGGTGGTCCCGCACGGCATGGAGTTGTTGGAGACGAAGGTCTGGAAGGGCACGCCGGCCTTCTCGCAGGCCGCCGCGAACACCGCACGGCCCGCGCCGTCCGTGGCGTAGCGGTTGTTGACGTTGACCTTGAGGAGGGGGCCGCCGCCGGCGCGCGGGTGGTGCGTGGGGTCGTGCCGCTCGGCGTAGTTGGGGTGGACGGCGTGGCCGGTGTCGGAGGACAGGCAGACGGTGCCGGCGAAGGCGCGGGCCCGGTCCTCGTAGGAACCGCCGCGGGCGAACACCGAGCGCTCGATGACGCCGCCGAGCAGCGGACCGTCCGCGCCGGTGTCCGACTGGGAGCCGTTCTCCTCGTGGTCGAAGGCGGCGAGCACGGGGATGTGGGGCAGGGCGGCGCCGGAGGTCGCGACCGCGGCCAGCGCGGCGGTGCCGGCGTGCACGGAAAGCAGGTTGTCCATGCGCGGGGCGGCGACCAGTTCGCGGTCCCGGCCGAGGTAGGCCGGCGGCTCCACGGAGTGCACCATGAGGTCCCAGCCGGCGACGGAGCCCGCCGGGAGGCCGTTCTCCTCCTCCAGGAAGGCGATCAGGTCCCCGTCGCGCACGTCGTCGCCGAGCCCCCAGACGGGCTGGAGGTGGCGCTGCTTGTCCAGCTTGAGGCCCTCCGCCGACACCGAGCGGTCCAGGTGGATGGCGAGCTGCGGGACCCGCAGCAGCGGCCGGTCAACGTTGACCAGGCACGTCGAGCCGTCACGCAGGGTGAGCCGGCCGGCCAGGCCCAGGTCGCGGTCGAGCCAGGAGTTGAGCAGCGGCCCGCCGTAGATCTCCACGGCGACCTGCCGCCAGCCGTGCGCGCCGGTGTCGGGAAGCGGCTTCACCCGCAGGTTGGGCGAGTCGGTGTGGGCGCCGACGACGCGGAAGGGGGTGTGCGGAGCGGCGCCCTCGGGCACGTACCAGGCCACGATCGCGCCGCCGCGCAGCACGTACTTTCCGCCGCTCGACCCGTCCCAGACCTCCGTCTCGGCGACCTGCCGGAACCCGGCCTTCTCCAGCCGCTCTGCGGCGTTCGCCACGGCGTGGTACGGCGACGGGCTCGCCGCCAGGAAGGACATCAGGTCGTCGGTGTGGCCGCGGTCGAACGTCCGGGTCGCGGGGGCGGTGCTCCCTGGGGAGGTGGCGGGAGACGGGCGGGAGGGTTCGCTCATGGAGTTCACCTTAACGACGGACGAGGGCCCGCTCCCTGTGGTGGGAGCGGGCCCTCGGTGAGGATGGTGTGGAAGCCGGGCTCAGAAGGCGGCTTCGTCCAGCTCCATCAGGTCCAGGTCGACGCCCTCCGACACCTTGCGGGCCAGGGTGACGCCCGGCAGGACGTTCGCCGCGAAGAACTTCGCCGCCGCGATCTTGCCGGTGTAGAACGCCTTGTCCTTGGCCGAGGCGGTCTCGAGCTTCTCGGCGGCGATCGCGGCACCCTTCAGCAGCAGGTAGCCGACGACCACGTCACCGGAGGCGAGCAGCAGGCGGGTGGTGTTCAGACCCACCTTGTAGATGTTCTTGACGTCCTGCTCGGTGGCCGCGAGGTCGGTGAGCATGAGGCCGACGATGGCCTCCAGCTCGACGGCGGCCTTGGCCAGGTGCTCGCGGGCGCCCGCCAGCTCCTCGCCGCCGGTGCCGAGCGCCAGGAACTTCTTGATGTCCTCGGCGAGGGAGTTCAGCGCGGCGCCCTGGTTGCGGACGATCTTCCGGAAGAAGAAGTCCTGGCCCTGGATGGCCGTGGTGCCCTCGTAGAGGGTGTCGATCTTGGAGTCGCGGATGTACTGCTCGATCGGGTACTCCTGCAGGAAGCCGGAGCCGCCGAAGGTCTGCAGCGACTGGGCGAGCTGCTCGTAGGCCCTTTCGGAGCCGTAACCCTTCACGATCGGCAGGAGCAGGTCGTTCAGGGCGTGCTCGGCGGAGGCGTCCTCGCCGTTCGCCTCCTTGACCTGGATCTCGTCCTGGACCGAGGCGGTGTACATGACCAGGGCGCGCATGCCCTCCGCGTAGGCCTTCTGCGTCATGAGCGAGCGGCGCACGTCGGGGTGGTGGGTGATGGTGACCTTGGGCGCGGTCTTGTCCATGAAGTTGGCCAGGTCCGGGCCCTGGACGCGCTCCTTGGCGTACTCCAGCGCGTTGAGGTAGCCGGTGGAGAGCGTGGAGATCGCCTTCGTGCCGACCATCATGCGGGCGAACTCGATGATGCGGAACATCTGGCGGATGCCGTCGTGCTTGTCGCCGATCAGCCAGCCCTTGGCGGGGTGCTTGTCGCCGAAGGTCATCTCGCAGGTGTTGGAGGCCTTCAGGCCCATCTTGTGCTCGACGTTCGTGGCGTAGACGCCGTTGCGCTCGCCCAGCTCACCGGTCTCGAAGTCGAAGAGGTACTTCGGGACGAGGAAGAGGGACAGGCCCTTGGTGCCGGGGCCGGCGCCCTCGGGACGCGCGAGCACGTAGTGGAGGATGTTCTCCGACATGTCGTGCTCACCCGAGGTGATGAAGCGCTTGACGCCCTCGATGTGCCAGGAGCCGTCCTCCTGCTGCACGGCCCTGGTGCGGCCGGCGCCGACGTCCGAACCGGCGTCCGGCTCGGTGAGCACCATGGTGGAGCCCCACTGCCGGTCCACGGCGATCTTGGCGATGTGCTTCTGGACCTCGTTGCCCTCCTCGAAGAGGATGCCGGCGAACGCCGGGCCGGAGGAGTACATCCACACGGCCGGGTTGGCACCGAGGATCAGCTCCGCGTAGGCCCAGATGAGGGAGCGGGGCGAGGTGGTGCCGCCGATCTCCTCGGGCAGACCGAGCCGCCAGTACTCGGAGTCCATGAAGGCCTGGTAGCTCTTCTTGAAGGACGCGGGGACCGGCGCGGTGTTGGTCTCCGGGTCGAAGACCGGCGGATTGCGGTCGGCGTCGGCGAAGGACGCGGCCAGTTCGTTCTCCGAGAGGCGGGCCAGCTCCTCCAGGACGCTCCTGGCGGTCTCGGTGTCCATCTCCTCGAACGGGCCGGTGCCGTACAGCTTGTCGCGCCCGAGCACTTCGAAGAGGTTGAACTCGATGTCGCGGAGATTCGGCTTGTAGTGCCCCATGGCGACGGCTCCGTTTAGGACTCGGCGAGGCACTGGCTCCTCGCATCTGGTTCGCGTACCAACAAGTAGCTCCGATGATGCTACCCGTCGGTAATAAGACGCAACCCCGAACCGTTCTTCTGTGACTCAGTACGCTTACGCGCATGTACGGCTACGACCAGAGCGCGGGCGCGCAGCAGGGATACGTCCCGCCGCAGCAGCAGATGCCGGGGGGCGTCGGCGGATACGGCCAGCAGCCGCCCCTCTATCCGGAGCCGTCGCCGCCGTCGCTCGCCGACGCCGTGCGCGCCTTCACCACCGGGCAGTTGACCGCGGAGGACTTCCAGCAGGTCTTCGCCACGTCGAAGGTGTACTGCCCGCGCGGCGACACTCCCGGCTTCCTGGCCCTGCACAACACGCAGCAGCCGGTGATCCCCATGTTCACGTCCCTGAAGGAGCTGCGCCGCTACGCCGGCAAGGAGTCCAAGTACTTCGTCATCACCGGCGCCGAGGTGATCGACCTGCTGCCCACCGGGTACGGCTTCGTGCTCGACATGGAGGGCGAGCACCGGATCGTCTTCGACGCGAAGGCGGTCGAGCAGATGGTCGACTTCGCCATGCGCCGGATGTACGGCTAGGGGCTGTCCGGCTGACCGGGTCGGACGGAGACCGACGGCGCGACGAAGCCCGGAGGGAATGCCCTCCGGGCTTCCTCTGTTCGCGCTGGCGGAAAGTTCAACGCTCAACTAAAGTGAGCGCACAAGGAGGTACCGACATGCCTGCAGTGACCGTCGAGAACCCGCTGACGCTGCCCCGGGTGACCGCGCCCGCCGACGCCGTGGCACGTCCCGTGCTCGCCGTCACCACCGCCCCGAGCGGTTTCGAGGGCGAGGGTTTCCCGGTGCGCCGGGCGTTCGCCGGGATCAACTACCGCCACCTCGACCCGTTCATCATGATGGACCAGATGGGTGAGGTGGAATACCAGCCCGGGGAGCCCAAGGGGACCCCGTGGCATCCGCACCGGGGCTTCGAGACCGTCACGTACATCATCGACGGCGTCTTCGACCACCAGGACTCCCAAGGGGGCGGCGGCACCATCACCAACGGGGACACCCAGTGGATGACCGCCGGTGCGGGCCTGCTCCACATCGAGGCCCCGCCGGAGTCCCTCGTCATGTCCGGCGGCCTCTTCCACGGCCTGCAGCTGTGGGTGAACCTCCCGGCCAAGGACAAGATGATGGCCCCCCGCTACCAGGACATCCGCGGCGGCAGCGTCCAGCTGCTCACCTCCCCCGACGGCGGCGCGCTGCTCCGCGTCATCGCCGGCGAGCTGGACGGCCACCAGGGCCCCGGCGTCACGCACACGCCGATCACGATGATCCACGCCACGCTCGCCCCCGGCGCCGAGGTCACCCTGCCCTGGCGGGAGGACTTCAACGGCCTCGCCTACGTGATGGCCGGCCGGGGCACCGTGGGGGCCGAGCGGCGCCCGGTCCACCTGGGCCAGACAGCCGTGTTCGGCGCCGGCTCCTCGCTGACCGTCCGCGCGGACGAGAAGCAGGACTCCCACACCCCGGACCTGGAGGTCGTGCTGCTCGGCGGGCAGCCGATCCGCGAGCCGATGGCCCACTACGGGCCCTTCGTGATGAACACCCGCGAGGAGCTCCAGCAGGCCTTCGAGGACTTCCAGAAGGGCCGCCTGGGTTCCGTCCCGGCGGTGCACGGCATGACCGAGGGCGGGCTGTGACGCCGGGGTTCGGCGTCGAGCCGGCCTCCTGGAGGTCGTAGCAGCGGACCGGGCCGGTGACCCGCGGGAATGTCCCCGCAGGTCACCGGTTCGGTCTTCTCGTGCGGCCGCGCCCGTGGCCTGCCGCAGACGGGTCCGCCGCACGCCGGTCCGGTCGCCGTGGGTCCGATCGCTCGGGGGCCGCGTCGTGCGGGCCTGGTCGCCGCGGGTCCGATCGCCGGCGGTCTGCGTCGTGCCGGCCTGTTGCCGCGTGCCTGGTTGCCGTGGGTCCGCGTCATGCGGATCAGTCTGGTCGGCCGCCCTTCGCGGCCCGCTCCGGGCCGCCCCCGTTCGCCCGGGGGGATACCCACGCGACCCGTCCCGGGTTCACCGGGGACGGGCCGGTCGACGCCCCGCAGCGTCACCGCCGCGGCGGCTCCAGGCCCAGCACCCTGTCCTTCAGGGCCGGGAACTGCTCCCGCGTGGTGGCCGTCCTCGCCGGGTCGAAGTCGACCGTGAGGACCTGCTCGTCGTGCCCCGCCTCGGCCAGCACCTCGCCCCACGGGTCCACCACGATCGAGTGACCCGCCTGCCGAACCCCCGCGTGCGTGCCCGCCGTTCCGCACGCGAGCA
>NZ_JBSFNN010000016.1:0-108042 GCF_053587115.1 Streptomyces sp. NPDC003697 | reverse complement strand
CGGCGCGAACGAGGCTTCTCAGCAGCGCACCCCGCGTCGACGCGCCGGCCGCTGCGGGCGGGCACCCCCCGGCACGTCCCCTCTCGTCCGCTCCCGGGTGCGGCGGGGCGGGCGCGGGGGGTCTGTGCGTGGGTGCGGATGCGGCGGGGCGGCCGGGTGCGGGGCGGGCGCGGTGCGGCCACGGTCCGAAGGTGCCTCTCGCTACCGCCTCCGGGGCGGACGGGCGGACGGGCGGACGGGGCGGACGGGCGGACGGGGCGGACGTCCTCGCTGTGCGGTGGGGAGCCATGGCCCGCCTCCTGGGCCTGTGGGACAGTGGCGTGGAGGCTTCACACGCCTGACCGGGTCCATTACCGTGGACTCGGTAGTACATCTTGATGGACAAACGTCACCACACACTCCGAGCCGCTCCCTGGACCGCCCGTGACCATCCCCAGTCCCGCCACCCCGTCGCCGTCGGCACCGGCACCGGCCGCCTCCGCGCCGGGTGGCGCGCCCCACCGCGGCGGTTCCCTCGGGCCCGTCGGCCTGGTCCTCGCCGGCGGCGTCTCGGTGCAGTTCGGCGGCGCTCTGGCGGTCACCCTGATGCCCCGGGCCGGTGCGCTCGGCGTCGTGTCCCTGCGCCTGCTCGTGGCCGCGGTCGTGCTGCTCCTGGTCTGCCGCCCGCGGCTGCGCGGGCATTCGCGGGCCGACTGGGCCACGGTCGTCGTCTTCGGCATCGCCATGGCCGCGATGAACGGGCTCTTCTACCAGTCGATCGCCCGTATCCCGCTGGGCACCGCCGTCACCCTGGAGGTCCTCGGTCCGCTCGCCCTGTCCGTCCTGGCCTCGCGCCGCGCGATCAACGTCGTCTGGGCCGCTCTCGCCCTCGCCGGGGTGTTCCTGCTCGGCGGCGGCGGCTTCAGCGGCCTCGACCCGGCGGGGGTCGCCTTCGCCCTGGGCGCCGGGGCCATGTGGGCGGCCTACATCGTCTTCAGCGCCCGCACGGGCCGCCGCTTCCCACAGGCCGACGGGCTGGCCCTGGCCATGGCGGTCGGGGCGCTGCTGTTCCTGCCGCTGGGGATCGCCGAGTCGGGGGCGAAGCTCGCCGATCCGGTGACGTTCGGGCTGGGCGCGGGGGTCGCGATGCTCTCCTCCGTGCTGCCGTACACCCTCGAACTGCTCGCCCTGCGCCGCCTGCCCGCCTCCACCTTCGCCATCCTGATGAGCCTGGAGCCGGCGCTCGCCGCGACGGCGGGCTTCCTGGTCCTCCACCAGTCGATGTCCGCCGCCGAGGCGCTCGCCGTCGCGCTGGTCATCGCGGCGAGCATGGGCGCGGTGCGGACCCAGGTGGGACGGCGCAGGCCACCCGTACCCGACCTGGCCCCCTGACCTCGGCCCCACCGCCGTCCGGCACACCCCCGGAGCCGCCCCGCCCCCCGGCCCGAGAGCGCGCCTGCCCGCGCGCCCCACGCCCAGCCGGGTGGCTCGGGAGCGCTCGGATCGGCAGGCCCCGCGCCCCCTCGGGTGAGCCGGGCGCGGCCCCGATCGGCAGGCCCCGCGCACCCTTCCGGCCCGGGTCGGCCGGGCGCGCCCGCGATTGGCAGGCCCGCGCCTTCTTGCCTGGTGGCCGAGCGCGCTCCGGAGCGGTGCGGACGGGCGGGGGCGGACCGGCCCCGCCCGCCCGTCGGCGCTTCGGCCGCGCCCGCCACCGGCATGCGGCCCGGGCACTCGCGGTCGCTCCCGCGCCGTGGGCCGGGGCGCGTCGCCCGGGGAAATTCATGCAAGCATGCTTGATTGTTTCTCCGGGCGCTGCCATGCTCCACACCGCGTCACACCACACCGCGCCGCACACCGCCGTGCCCCGAGGGGAGCGTCCTCGTGTCCGACCCGACGACCGTGATCGACGATCTGCGCGAGGAGAGCGAGGAGCTCGACCGGGTCGTGGCCGGGCTGAGCCCGGGGCGGTGGGCGCTCGCCACCCCCGCGGCCGGCTGGACCGTGGCCCACCAGATCGCCCACCTCGCCTGGACGGACCACTCCGCCCTGCTGGCCGTCACCGACGAGGACGCCTTCCGCGCGCTGGCCGGGAAAGCGCTCGCCGCGCCCGGCTCGTTCGTCGACGAGGGTGCCGAGGAGGGCGCCCGCAGGCCGCCCGGGGATCTGCTCGCCCGGTGGCGGGAGGGGCGCGCCGCCCTGGACAAGGCGCTGCGCGAGGCCCGCCCCGGCGCCCGTTTCCCCTGGTACGGCCCGTCCATGTCCGCCGCCTCCATGGCCACCGCCCGCCTGATGGAGACCTGGGCCCACGGCCAGGACGTGGCGGACGCGCTCGGGGTGGCGCGGACCCCCACCGACCGCCTGCGGCACGTGGCGTGGCTCGGGGTGCGCACCCGTGACTTCGCCCACGGCGTGCACGGACTGCCCGTCCCCGCCGACCCGTTCCGCGTCGAGCTCACCGCCCCTTCCGGCGAGGTGTGGGCGTACGGCCCCGAGGACGCGCCCCAGCGCGTCACCGGCCCCGCCGTCGACTTCTGTCTGCTGGTCACCCAGCGCGCCCACCGGAGCGACCTCGCCCTGCGCGCCGACGGCCCGGCGGCCGACCGCTGGCTCGACATCGCCCAGGCCTTCGCCGGCCCGCCGGGCTCCGGCCGTCCGCCGCTGGGGGACGAGCGGTGACGGCGGCGCCCCTGCGCGTCGGCAACGCCTCCGGCTTCTACGGCGACCGCTTCCACGCCCTGCGCGAGATGCTCACCGACGGCCCGCTCGACGTCCTCACCGGCGACTACCTCGCCGAGCTGACCATGCTCATCCTCGGCCGGGACCGGCTCAAGGACCCCGCCGCCGGATACGCCCGCACCTTCCTGCGGCAACTGGAGGAGTGCCTCGGCCTCGCCCACGAGCGGTCCGTGAAGATCGTCACGAACGCGGGCGGCCTCAACCCGGCCGGACTGGCCGAGCGGGTGCGGGAGCTGGCCGGCCGGCTCGGCGTGCCGGTCCGGGTCGCCCACGTCGAGGGCGACGACCTCAGGGAGCGGTACCCGGACAGCCTCGCCGCCCACGCCTACCTCGGCGGCTTCGGCATCGCCGCCTGCCTGCGCGCCGGCGCGGACGTCGTCGTCACCGGGCGCGTGACGGACGCGGCCCTCGTCACCGGCCCGGCCGCCGCCCACTTCGGCTGGCAGCCGGGGGAGTACGACCGCCTCGCGGGCGCCGTCGTCGCCGGGCACGTCCTGGAGTGCGGCACCCAGGCCACCGGTGGCAACTACGCCCTGTTCACCGACCACGCCCTCGACCGGCTGCGCCGCCCCGGCTTCCCGCTCGCCGAGATCCACGAGGACGGCACCTGCGTCATCACCAAGCACCCCGGCACCGGCGGCGTCGTCGACGTCGGCACGGTCACGGCGCAGCTGCTGTACGAGACGGGCGGCGCCCGCTACGCCGGCCCCGACGTGACCACCCGGCTGGACACCGTCCGGCTCGCCCAGGACGGCCCGGACCGGGTCCGCGTCGAGGGCGTGCGCGGCGAGGCCCCGCCCCCGGCCCTCAAGGCCGGCCTGAACCGCCTCGGCGGCTTCCGCAACGAGGTCACCTTCGTCCTCACCGGGCTCGACGTCGACCGCAAGGCCTGCCTGGTGCGGGGGCAGATGGAGGACGCCCTGGCCGCCGACGGGTCCCGCCCTGCGGAGGTGCGGTGGGACCTGGTCCGCACCGACCGGCCGGACGCCGCCACCGAGGAGACCGCGAGCGCCCTGCTCCGCCTCGTCGTGCGGGACCGCGACCCGGACGCCGTGGGACGCTCCCTCGGCCGGGCCGCCGTCGAGCTGGCGCTGGCCAGCTACCCCGGCTTCCACGTCCTCGCCCCGCCCGGGAAGGCGGCGCCCTACGGCGTGTTCGAGGCCGTCCACGTCGCGCGGGACACCGTCGGCGAGGTGGCGGTCCTCCCCGACGGCCGCCGTGTCCCCGTGCCCCGGGCCCCCGGCACCCGCGCCCTCGCCGAGGTGCCCGAACCGCCGCTGCCCGAACCCCTGCCGCCCGGGCCCGCCCGGCGCGGGCCCCTCGGGCTCGTCGCCGGCGCCCGCAGCGGCGACAAGGGCGGCGACGCCAACGTGGGGGTGTGGGCGCGCACGGACGACGCCTGGCGATGGCTGGCCCACGAGCTGACCTGCGACCGGTTCCGGGAGCTGCTGCCCGAAACCGTCCCGCTGACCGTCACCCGGCACGTCCTACCCGCCCTGCGCGCCCTCAACTTCGTCGTCGAGGGGATCCTCGGCGCCGGCGTCGCCGCCCGGCACCGCTTCGACCCGCAGGCCAAGGCGCTCGGCGAATGGCTGCGCTCCCGCCACCTGGACATCCCGGAGGCCCTCCTGTGACCGTCCTCGCGTCCGCCCTGGACGTCCACGGCCCCGACTACCGCGCCCGCCGCGAGGCGATGCTCTCCAAACTCGCCGACCTCGACGCCGAGCACGCCAGGGCGCTCGCGGGCGGCGGCGAGAAGTACGTCGAACGGCACCGCCGGCGCGGCAAGCTCCTCGCCCGCGAGCGCATCGAACTGCTCCTCGACCCGGACACCCCGTTCCTGGAGCTGTCGCCGCTCGCCGGCTGGGGCAGCGAGTACGCCGTCGGCGCCTCGCTCGTCACCGGCATCGGCGTCGTCGAGGGCGTGGAGTGCCTGATCACCGCCAACGACCCCACCGTGCGCGGGGGCGCCACCAACCCGTGGAGCCTGCGCAAGGCGCTGCGCGCCAACGACATCGCGCTCGCCAACCGGCTGCCCTGCGTCAGCCTCGTCGAGTCCGGCGGCGCCGACCTGCCGTCCCAGAAGGAGATCTTCATCCCCGGAGGCGCCGTGTTCCGGGACCTGACCCGGCTGTCGGCGGCCGGCATCCCCACCGTCGCCGTCGTCTTCGGCAACTCCACGGCCGGCGGCGCCTACGTCCCGGGCATGTCGGACCACGTGATCATGGTGAAGGAGCGGGCGAAGGTGTTCCTCGGCGGGCCGCCGCTGGTGCGGATGGCCACCGGCGAGGAGAGCGACGACGAGTCCCTGGGCGGCGCGGAGATGCACGCGCGCGTGTCGGGCCTCGCCGACCACTTCGCCGTGGACGAGTTCGACGCCCTGCGCCAGGCCCGCCGCGTCGTCGCCCGCCTCAACCACCGCAAGGCGCACCCCGATCCGGGCCCGGCCGAACCGCCCCGGTACGACGAGGACGAACTCCTCGGCATCGTCCCGGGCGACCTGAGGACCCCCTTCGACCCGCGCGAGGTGATCGCCCGGATCGTCGACGCCTCCGACTTCGACGAGTTCAAGCCGCTGTACGGCGCCAGCCTGACGACCGGCTGGGCCACCCTGCACGGCTATCCCGTCGGCATCCTCGCCAACGCGCGGGGCGTGCTGTTCAGCGCGGAGTCGCAGAAGGCCGCCCAGTTCATCCAGCTCGCCGACCAGCGCGACGTCCCGCTGCTCTTCCTGCACAACACCACCGGCTACATGGTCGGCCGGGAGTACGAGCAGGGCGGCATCATCAAGCACGGCGCGATGATGATCAACGCGGTCGCCAACAGCCGGGTGCCGCACCTGTCCGTGCTCATGGGCGCCTCCTACGGCGCCGGCCACTACGGCATGTGCGGCCGCGCCTACGACCCGCGCTTCCTGTTCGCCTGGCCCAGCGCCAAGTCCGCCGTGATGGGCCCGCAGCAGCTCGCGGGCGTGCTGTCCATCGTGGCCCGCCAGTCGGCGGCCGCGAAGGGCCGGCCGTACGACGAGGAGGCCGACGCGGCGCTGCGGGCCATGGTGGAGCAGCAGATCGAGTCCGAGTCCCTGCCGATGTTCCTGTCCGGGCGGCTGTACGACGACGGCGTGATAGACCCGCGCGACACCCGTACCGTCCTCGGCCTGTGCCTGTCGGCCATCCACACCGCGCCCTTCGAGGGCGTGCGCGGTGGCTTCGGCGTCTTCCGGATGTGAGGGGTCACCAGTGATCACTTCTGTGCTCGTCGCCAACCGGGGCGAGATCGCCTGCCGGGTCTTCCGCACCTGCCGCGACCTCGGCATCAGCACCGTCGCCGTGCACTCCGACGCCGACCGGAACGCCCTGCACACCCGCGAGGCCGACGCCGCCGTACGGCTGCCGGGCGCCGCGCCCGCCGAGACGTACCTGCGCGGCGACCTGATCGTGAAGGCGGCCGTCGCGGCCGGCGCGGACGCCGTCCACCCCGGCTACGGCTTCCTGTCGGAGAACGCCGGCTTCGCCCGGGCCGTCACCGACGCGGGCCTGACCTGGATCGGGCCACCGCCGGAGGCGATCGAGGCGATGGCGTCCAAGACCCGCGCCAAGGCGCTGATGGGCCTGCGTCCGCTGGAGCGGGTCACCGAGGCCGACCTGCCCGTGCTGGTGAAGGCGGCGGCGGGCGGCGGCGGGCGGGGCATGCGGATCGTGCGGCGCCTCGCGGACCTGGACGCCGAACTGGAGGCCGCCCGCGCCGAGGCGGCGAGCGCGTTCGGCGACGGGGAGGTCTTCGTCGAGCCCTACCTCGGGGGAGAGGCGGGCGGCCGGCACGTGGAGGTGCAGATCCTCGCCGACACCCACGGCACCGTGTGGGCGCTCGGCACCCGCGACTGTTCCCTGCAGCGGCGCCACCAGAAGGTGGTCGAGGAGGCCCCGGCCCCCGGCCTGACCGCCGGCCTCACCCGGGAACTGCACGAGCTGGCCGTCCGCGCCGCCCGCGCCGTCGACTACGTGGGCGCCGGCACCGTGGAGTTCCTCGTCGCCGACGGCCGCGCGCACTTCCTGGAGATGAACACCCGCCTCCAGGTCGAACACCCCGTCACCGAGGCCGTCTTCGGCGTCGACCTGGTCGCCCTGCAGCTCCGCGTCGCCGAGGGTCACGCCCTGGAGGGGGAGCCGCCCCGGGCGCACGGCCACGCCGTCGAGGCCCGCCTCTACGCCGAGGACCCGGCCGCCGGCTGGGCCCCGCAGACCGGCACCCTGCACCGCCTGGCCGTGCCCGGTGGTGTCCGTCTCGACACCGGCTACGCCGACGCCGACACCATCGGCGTCCACTACGACCCCATGATCGCCAAGGTCGTCGCCCATGCGCCCACCCGCGCCGAGGCGGTCCGCAAGCTCGCGGGCGCCCTCGAACGGGCGGCGGTCCACGGCCCCGTCACCAACCGGGACCTGCTCGTGCGCTCGCTGCGGCACGAGGAGTTCACCGGCGGCCGCATGAACACCGGCTTCTACGACCGCCACCTCGCCGCCCTCACCGCCCCCCGCCCCGACTCGTACGCCCCGCTCGCCGCCGCGCTCGCCGACGCCCACGGCCGCTCCCGGTTCGGCGGCTGGCGCAACCTGCCCTCGCAGCCGCAGGTCAAGCGGTACGCCCTGGCGGGCGAGGAGCACGAGGTCCGCTACCGGCACACCCGGGCGGGCCTCGCCGCCGACGGGGTCCGGGTCGTGCACGCCGACGCCCACCTCGTCGTCCTCGAAGTGGACGGCGTGCAGCGCGGGTTCGAGGTGGCCCGCTACGGCGACCGGGTGTACGTGGGCGCCACCGCCCTGACCGCCCTGCCGCGTTTTCCCGACCCGGCCGCCCAGCGCGCGCCCGGCTCCCTGCTCGCCCCCATGCCCGGCACCGTCGTCCGGGTCGCCGACGGCCTGAGCACCGGTGCCGCCGTCCGCGCCGGGCAGCCCCTGCTGTGGCTGGAGGCGATGAAGATGGAGCACACGGTGTCCGCCCCGGTCACGGGCACGCTGACGGCCCTGCACGCGGCCGTCGGGCAGCAGGTCGACGTCGGCGCCCTCCTGGCCGTCGTCGACGACAGCGCCCCCTGAGGGCCGCACCGCACCGGCACCCGGTCCCACCGCCGCCGCGCCGAGCCGCACCCCCCGCCGAGCCGCCGCCCGGCCGCCGCGCCGACCCGCACCCGACGCGCACCCCCAGCGGCCGCCACCCCAGCCGACCCGCACAGCCGACCCGCAGCCCCTCCTCCCTGGGAGCCCCCATGTCCGCCGTGATCGAGACCGACGAACTGAAAGACCTCCGCTCCGCCGTCTCCGCCCTCGGGCGGCGCTACGGCCGCGACTACCTCACCCGGGTCGTCGCCGAGGGCCGCCACCCCGACGAGCTGTGGGCGGCCGCGGCCGAACTCGGCTACCTCGGCGTCAACCTGCCCGAGGAGTACGGCGGCGGGGGCGGCGGCATCTCCGAACTGTCCGTCGTCCTCGAAGAGCTCGGCGCCGCCGGCTGCCCGCTGCTGCTGATGGTCGTCTCGCCCGCCATCTGCGGCACGGTCATCGCCCGCTTCGGCACCGAGGAGCAGAAGCGGGCCTGGCTGCCGGGCCTCGCCGACGGCACCCGCACCATGTCCTTCGGCATCACCGAGCCCGACGCCGGGTCCAACTCCCACCGCATCACCACCACCGCCCGCCGCGACGGCGCCGACTGGCTGCTGACCGGCCGCAAGGTCTTCGTCTCCGCCGTCGACGCCACCGACGCCACCCTCGTCGTCGGCCGCACCGAGGACGCACGCACCGGACGTCTCAAGCCCTGCCTGTTCATCGTCCCGCGCGACGCCGACGGCTTCACCTGGCGGCACATCGAGATGGAACTCAACGCCGCCGAGAAGCAGTTCGAGCTCGTCCTGGACGACGTACGGCTGCCCGCCGAGGCGCTCGTCGGCGGGGGAGAGGACGCCGGGCTGCTGCAACTCTTCGCCGGGCTCAACCCCGAACGTGTCATGACCGCCGCCTTCGCGATCGGCATGGGCCGCTACGCCCTGTCCAGGGCCGTCGAGTACGCCCGCGAACGCACCGTGTGGAAGGCCCCCATCGGCGCCCACCAGGCCATCGCCCACCCGCTCGCCCAGGCCCACATCGAGCTCGAACTCGCCCGTCTGATGACGCAGAAGGCGGCCCACCTGTACGACGCCGGCGACGACCTGGGTGCCGGCGAGGCCGCCAACATGGCCAAGTACGCGGCGGCGGAGGCCTGCGTGAAGGCCGTCGACCAGGCCGTGCACACCCTGGGCGGCAACGGCCTCACGCGCGAGTTCGGGCTCGCGTCGCTGGTCACCGCCGCACGCGTGGCGCGGATCGCCCCGGTGAGCCGGGAGATGATCCTCAACTACGTCTCCCACCAAACACTGGGCCTGCCCAAGTCGTACTGATGCCGCGAAGGCGCGTCGGGCCACGGGCCCGGAGGGAAGGTCCGGACGGGGGCCGAAGGCCCCGGGAGGGGCCGGCCGGTCCGGACGGGCCTCCCGGTGCCTGCCACCGGACCGGCCGCAGGCCGTCCCCGAAGCACACCGCCGTGCGAGGAGGAACCGTGTTCCGCAGCGAGTACGCAGATGTCCCGGCCGTCGAACTCCCCATCCATGAGGCCGTCCTGGGCGGCGCCGCCGCCTTCGGCGAGACGCCCGCGCTGATCGACGGCACGGACGGCACCACCCTCACCTACGCCCAGGTGGACCGCTTCCACCGGCGGGCCGCCGCCGCCCTCGCCGAGGCCGGCGTCCGCAAGGGCGACGTCCTCGCCCTGCACAGCCCCAACACCGTCGCCTTCCCGATCGCCTTCTACGCCGCCACACGCGCCGGTGCCGCCGTCACCACCGTGCACCCGCTCGCCACCCCCGAGGAGTTCGCCAAGCAGCTGCGGGACTCGGCGGCCCGCTGGATCGTCACCGTCTCCGCCCTGCTCCCCGCCGCCCGCGCGGCCGCCGAACGGGCGGGCGGCATACGCGAGATCGTCGTCTGCGACACCGCGCCCGGACACCGCTCCCTGACCGGCATGCTCGCCTCCACCGCACCGGAACCGGTCGTCGACATCGACCCGGCCGAGGACGTCGCCGCGCTGCCGTACTCCTCGGGCACCACCGGCGTCCCCAAGGGCGTGATGCTCACCCACCGGCAGATCGCCACCAATCTCGCCCAGCTCGAACCGGCGATCACCGCGGCGCCGGGCGACCGCATCCTGGCGGTCCTCCCCTTCTTCCACATCTACGGGCTGACGGCCCTGATGAACGCCCCCCTGCGTCGCGGCGCCACCGTCGTCGTCCTGCCCCGCTTCGAACTGGAGACCTTCCTCGCGGCCATCCAGAACCACCGCATCACCGGCCTGTACGTCGCCCCGCCGATCGTGCTCGCCCTCGCCAAGCACCCCGCCGTCGCCGGGTACGACCTGTCGTCCCTGCGCTACGTCGTCAGCGCCGCCGCCCCGCTGGACGCCGCGCTCGCCGCCGCCTGCTCGCGGCGCCTGGGCCTGCCGCCCGTCGGCCAGGCCTACGGCATGACCGAACTCTCGCCCGGAACCCACGTCGTGCCCCTGGACGCCATGCGGGACGCCCCTGCCGGCACGGTCGGCAAGCTCATCGCCGGCACCGAGATGCGCATCGTCTCCCTCACCGACCCGGGCAAGGACCTCGGGCCCGGTGAGCCCGGCGAGATCCTGATCCGCGGACCGCAGGTCATGAAGGGCTACCTCGGCCGCCCCGACGCCACCGCCGCGATGATCGACACCGACGGCTGGCTGCACACCGGGGACGTCGGGCACGTGGACGGCGAGGGCTGGCTCTTCGTCGTCGACCGCGTCAAGGAACTCATCAAGTACAAGGGCTTCCAGGTGGCACCCGCCGAACTGGAGGCCCTGCTGCTCACCCACCCCGGCATCGCCGACGCCGCCGTCATCGGCGTCCCCGACGGCGACGGCAACGAGGTCCCGCAGGCCTGCGTGGTCCGCCGGCCCGGCGCCGTCGGCCTCGGTGCGGCGGAGGTGATGACGTACGTCGCCGAGCGCGTCGCCCCCTACAAGAGGGTCCGCCGGGTCGTCTTCGTCGACGCCGTGCCCCGGGCCGCCTCCGGGAAGATCCTGCGCCGGGAACTGAGGGACGCGCGCGCCGGGCGGCAGCCGCGGCCGGAGGAGGGACCATGACATCGGTCGGACGCACCCGCACGCGGGCCGTGGAGACACTCAGCCTCGACGCGCCGGACACCCGCAACGCGCTGTCGGCCGCGCTCGTCGGGGAACTGGCCGGCGCGCTGGCCGACTGCGCCCGGGACGACGCCGTCCGCGCCGTCGTCCTCACCCACACCGGCACCACCTTCTGCGCCGGCGCCGACCTGCGCGACCCGCCCCGCCCGGACGCACTCGTCGCCCTGCTCCGGCAGATCGTCGAACTGCCCAAACCGGTCGTCGCCCGCGTCACCGGACACGTCCGCGCGGGCGGCCTCGGCCTGCTGGCCGCGTGCGACATCGCCGTCGCCGGCCACAGCGCCACCTTCGCGTTCACGGAGGTGCGCATCGGCGTCGCCCCCGCCGTCATCTCCCTGCCGGTGCTGGCCCGCACCGACCCGCGCGCGGTGGCCCGCTACTGCCTGACCGGGGAACGCTTCGGCGCCGCCGAGGCGGCCCGGATCGGCCTGGTGACCGCGACCGACGGCGCCGACGCCGCCGACGGCATCGACGACGTGCTCGAACCCGTCCTGGACGGGCTGCGCCGCTCCTCCCCGCAGGGCCTGGCCGAGACGAAACGGCTGCTCACGGCTAGGGTGCTGGAGGCCTTCGACCGGGAGGCGGACGCCCTGACCGCCCTCTCGGCCCGGCTGTTCTCCTCCGCGCAGGCGCGTGAGGGCATGGCGGCATTCCTCGAACGACGGGACCCCTCATGGGTGGTGTGAGCACAGCGGAACGCGACCGCGTTCCCAAGCAGGACCGCAGCCGGGTCACCCGGCAGCGGCTCCTGGAGGCCGCCGTGGCCTGCCTCGCCGAGCGCGGCTGGGCGGGCTCCACGGTCTCCGTCGTCGCCCAGCGCGCCGGCGTCTCCCGCGGCGCCGCCCAGCACCACTTCCCCACCCGCGAGGACCTGTTCACGGCCGCCGTCGAGTACGTCGCCGAGGAACGCTCGACCGCCCTGCGCGCCCTGTTCCCGACCACCGCGGGTGACCGCCGCGCGGTGGTCTCGGCCCTCGTCGACCTCTACACCGGCCCGCTCTTCCGTGCCGCGCTGCAGCTGTGGGTGGCCGCCTCCAACGAGGAGCAGCTGCGCTCCCGCGTGACGGAGCTGGAGGCCCGCGTCGGCCGCGAGACCCACCGGATCGCGGTCGAGCTGCTCGGCGCCGACGAGTCCGGCCCGGGGGTGCGGGAGAGCGTCCAGGGCCTGCTCGACATGGCCCGCGGCCTGGGCCTCGCCAACCTCCTGACCGACGACCGCGCCCGCCGCGAGCGGGTGGTGGCCCAGTGGTCGGCGCTCCTGGACGGGGCACTGGGCTGACGCGGACTCCGTACGACGGGTTGGCCGACGGGGCCCGGGAGACCTGTTTCTCCGGGGGCCGTCTCAGCTCCGGTCATCACACGCGGGTCCACGCGCCCCTCGACCCGCAGCGGCGGCACCAGGGACGCCGTCCACACCGGCTGGCCCGTGTTCGGCAAGGCTGCCATGATCTCGTCCCAGACGCCCGCGTCCGCCCACTGCTTGTAACGGCTGTGCAGCCCACCCCCCGTACCAAACCGCTCGGGCACGTCCCCCCACAGCACACCCGTGCGCGCCTTGAAGAGGATCCCGTTCAGCATGACCCGGCTGTCATTGAGCCGATGGTTCGGCGGCTCCCACGCCCTCACGATCGGCTCGACCAGTGCGTAACTCCTCGGTCAGCTCGTCCGGCACCAGGCGCCCGTGCATCTGGAACCACTCGGCCAGCGAGCACGGCTTGCCGAGACGCGGCTTGGGGATCTCACCCGGGGTTCGGGGACGGTTGCCCCGTCCGGTGGCGGGGTTCGGGGCCGCCCCCGACCCCGGGCGGCGGGCCCGGCGGCCTCGGGACCGGGGTGCCGAACCCCGGTCCCGAACCGGCGTCCCCGGCCCGTCCCCGTGCGCCCCGCCCGCGTCCGTCCACCGGCGGCCTCCCCGCGTCCCGGCCCGTGATCTGCGTCACACCCTCGCCGGGGCTTCCGCAGTACTCTCCTCGCATGTCTGAGATGCTCGTGCGACGCCGCCACGTGGACTACGGGCGCGTCACGAGCATGGGCTGTCGGCGTTCCGCCTGATCAGCGACTGATCCAGCCCCCGCGCGGCGGCCTTCCGCCGCCCCGCTCACCTCATCCGGTACTCCCACCCGGCACCCCGGGGCCACCGCCCACCCATGGCCGCGGCCCGGGCCCCGTACACCCCGCGGACGCACTCATGACGAATCCGGTCACCCACACGGCGGCGAACCCGTCCTACGACCAGCTCCCCATCATCGACCTCGCCGCGGCCGACCGCGGCCCCGAGGCCCGCGCGCTGCTGCACGCCCAGCTGCACAGCGCCGCCCACGACGTCGGCTTCTTCCAGCTCGTCGGCCACGGCGTCACCCCGGGGGAGACCGACGCGCTGCTCGGCGCGACGCACGCCTTCTTCCGGCTCCCCGAGGCCGACCGCCGCGCCCTCGACAACGTCAACTCGCCGCACTTCCGCGGCTACACCCGCACCGGCGACGAGCGCACCGCCGGCGCCCGCGACTGGCGCGACCAGCTCGACATCGGCGCCGAGCGCCCCGCCCGCGTCCCCGGGCCGGGCGACCCCGCCTACTGGTGGCTGCAGGGCCCCAACCAGTGGCCCGCCGCCCTGCCCCGACTGCGGACCGCCGCGCTGCACTGGATCGACCGCCTCAGCGAGGTCGCCGGGAAGCTGCTCCACGAACTCCTGGCCGCCATCGGCGCGCCCGCCGGCTTCTACGACCCGATCTTCGGCGAGCACGCCCACCCGCACCTGAAGCTGGTCCGCTACCCCGGCAGCGCCGGCGACGGCACCGACCAGGGCGTCGGCGCCCACAAGGACTACGGGTTCCTGACGCTCCTGCTCCAGGACCGGATCGGCGGACTGCAGGTGCAGCGCGAGGACGGACGGTTCCACGACGTGCCGCCGATCCCGGGCGCCTTCGTCGTCAACCTCGGAGAGCTGCTGGAGGTCGCCACCAACGGCTACCTCCTCGCCACCAACCACCGGGTCGTCTCCCCGCCCGGCGCCACCGAGCGGTTCTCCGTGCCGTTCTTCTACAACCCCCGCCTGGACGCCCGCGTCGCCCCGCTGCCCTTCGCGCACGCCTCCACCGCGCCCGGCGTCACGAACGACCCGGACAACCCGCTGTACGCGGAGTACGGCTACAACGAGCTCAAGGGCAAGCTCCGCGCCCACCCGCTCGTGGCCCGGCGCCACCACGCGGGGCTGCTGAGCCCCGCGTGATCAGCGCTCGCCGTACGGCCCCGGGTCAGTCGGAGATGTCCTCGTAGCCCTCGACCTCCCGCGGGTTGCGCGGGCCGGGGCCGACGTACCGGGCGGACGGGCGCACCAGCCGGCCGGTGCGCTTCTGCTCCAGGATGTGCGCCGACCAGCCCGCCGTCCGGGCACAGGTGAACATCGACGTGAACATGTGCGCCGGCACCTCGGCGAAGTCCAGCATGATCGCCGCCCAGAACTCGACGTTGGTGGCGAGCACCCGGTCCGGCCGGCGGTTGTGCAGCTCCTCCAGGGCCGCCTTCTCCAGGGCCTCGGCGACCTCGAAGCGCGGGGCGCCGAGCTCCTGGGCGGTACGGCGCAGCACCCGCGCCCGCGGGTCCTCCGCCCGGTACACGCGGTGACCGAAGCCCATGAGCCGCTCGCCCCGGTCCAGCGCCCGCTTCACATAGCCCACCGCGTCCCCGGTCCGCTCGATCTCCTCGATCATGCCGAGCACACGGGAGGGGGCGCCGCCGTGCAGCGGCCCGGACATGGCGCCCACGGCGCCCGACAGGGCGGCCGCCACGTCCGCGCCGGTGGAGGCGATGACCCGGGCGGTGAAGGTGGAGGCGTTCATGCCGTGCTCGGCGGCGGACGTCCAGTAGGCGTCCACGGCCGCCACGTGCTTCGGGTCCGGCTCGCCCCGCCAGCGGATCATGAAGCGCTCCACCACGGACCGCGCCTTGTCGATCTCCCGCTGCGGCACCATCGGCAGACCCTGTCCGCGCGCCGACTGGGCGACGTACGACAGCGCCATCACGGCGGCCCGGGCGAGGTCGTCGCGGGCCTCCTCGGCATCGATGTCGAGGAGCGGCTTCAGGCCCCACACCGGCGCGAGCATCGCCAGCGCGGACTGCACGTCCACCCGGATGTCGCCGGAGTGCACGGGGATCGGGAACGGCTCGGCCGGCGGCAGACCGGGGTTGAAGGCGCCGTCGACGAGCAGCCCCCACACGTTGCCGAAGGAGACGTGACCGACGAGGTCCTCGATGTCGACGCCCCGGTACCGGAGGGCGCCGCCCTCCTTGTCCGGTTCGGCGATCTCCGTCTCGAACGCGACGACTCCCTCGAGCCCGGGTACGAAGTCGGACATCAGGCGGCTCCTCATGATGTGTGCGACAGATGGTGCGCGGGGGACGACGACCATGTGTCGGATGTCAGAAGTGGCGTGCGTGCGGATCCGCGGTCGGGTGCGGGGGACTCGCGGTCCGGGGCGGTCTTCCCAGTGATGCCCCGTTCGGTCGGCGGTCACCCAGCCGGGAAGCAGCACGATATCCCCGAGTGCCACGGATGGGGAGGGTGTCCGGCACTCAGTGCCACGCAGTGACGAAGGACACCCGGGCCCCGGATGGAGAGCGGCGGATCCCGGGCGGCGGGCGGCCGGGGGCTCCGGAACGGCGCCACCGGCCCAGGGCACGCAGGGGAGGGACGGCGCGGCCCGTACCGGTGCCGGCCGGTGTGACGGGCGCCTCTCGGGTGCGGGCCGTCCATACGGCAGGATGACCGCGTGACCGACCGAGAAGCCGGAGAAGCCGTCCCCTTCGACCTCGCCTCCATGCGCAAGCACTACCGGGCCGAGGGCCTCGCCGAGGAGGAGCTGGCCGACACCCCCGTGGCCCAGTTCGCCCGCTGGTTCCGGGAGGCCGCGACGGAGGGCGGGCTGTTCGAGCCCAACGCCATGGTCGTCTCCACGGCGGACGCCGAGGGCCGCCCCAGCTCCCGCACCGTGCTGCTGAAGGCGTTCGACGAGCAGGGCTTCGTCTTCTACACCAACTACGAGTCCCGCAAGGGCCGCGACCTCGCCGGGAACCCTCACGTCTCCCTGCTCTTCCCCTGGCATCCGATGGCCCGCCAGGTCATCGTCCAGGGGGTGGCCCGCCGCACCGGCCGGGACGAGACCGCCGCGTACTTCCGCACCCGCCCGCACGGCTCCCAGCTCGGCGCCTGGGCCAGCGCCCAGTCGTCGGTGGTCGGCTCGCGCGCGGACCTCGACGCCGCCTATGCCGGTCTGGCCGCCCGCTACCCGGAGGGCGAGCAGGTCCCCGTCCCGCCGCACTGGGGCGGCTTCCGCGTGGAGCCGCGGTCGGTGGAGTTCTGGCAGGGCCGCGAGAACCGGCTGCACGACCGCCTGCGGTACGTGACCGCGCCGGGCGGCGGCTGGCGGGTGGAGCGTCTGAGCCCCTGACGTCCGCGTTCTCCTGCCCGCCGTCGTTCCGCGAACGCAGACGACCCGCGGGCTTGGTTCCTCCGGGGAGGAGCCGGCCGGACGTACCGGCAGCCCGCGGGTCGGGTGACTGCTTGGGATTGGGCCGGCTGCACGCGACTGTCGCGTGCTGGTCCGGCACCGCACTGAATGGGGTGACGGGCCGCTAGCCCGCAGTCACCTCACGCGTCCGGTATTCATACATCTGCCGAACCACCTCCCTTCTCGTGTACCGCACACCCTAGGAAGCCCTCGGCCACCTATCAACACCTTTTTTCCGGAAGGGGCCCTCCCCGGGCGCCTCGCGGGACCCGCGCCCGGCACCCCTTCACGGACCGGCGCGCGGCAGGACGGCCTTGGCCGGACCGGCCTCCCGCGTCGGAACCGGGGGGTATGCGCCCCACGTCCGCCCGTCCGGCCGAGCCTTTGCGCATGCCCGCACGTCCGCCGTCCGGCCGCAGCCGCGTTCGCCCGTCCGGGCCGGGGTGGCGCGCACACATCCCCCGTCCGGCCGGGGCCGGGCGCATGCCTCACGTCCGCCCGCGCGCCCCGTTCACCCCGTTGTTCGTCCCGTTGTCGTCCGCCGCGTTGTCCGTCCCGTTGCTCAGCTGTTCGGCGAGGTCCAGGACCGTGGCGATGCGCGCGGCCACGTCCTCGGCGTAGGCCGCGTCGAAGCGTTCGAAGGGGCTGCGTCCGGAACCGCGCAGGAACGTCACGACGCCCAGGGTCCGGCCCCGGCTGCGCAGCACCGCGCACAGGGCGTGCACGGAGCCGGCCGGCCACTGGCGGACCAGCGCCCATTCGCGTGCCTGTTCGGCGGAGACGCCACCGGCGGTGGCCCGCACCGACCCCGCGCGTTCGGCGCACTGCAGGGCGGGGTGGCCCGCGGGGTACCGCACGGGCAGCCCGGCCTGCCCGGTGAGCGAGCTGGGGCCCGGGCCCCCGGAGGGCGTGGCGGCCACGCGGACCAGCCGCACCGGTCCCGTCGCCTCGGTGTCGGTCGGGGCGCCCTCGGTGACCCGGTCGAGCAGGGCGTCGTCGGCGAAGCCGGCGAGTGCGAAGTCGAGGTGCACGGTGGCCGCCTCCGCCGGGTCCTCGCACTCGGCGGCGGCCCGGGCGGCCCGGTGCAGCTGGTTGGTGCGGAACCGCAGCAGGGAGGCCTCCTGCTCGCCCTGCTTGCCCTCGGTGACGTCGACGAAGAGCCAGGCGACGCCGAGGGGGACCGGCTCCTCGGCGAGCGGTGAGGCGAGCCGGACGAAACCGCTGCGCCAGCAGCGCCGCCGTTCCCCCTCCTGGGTGCGCACGGCGACCCAGATCTCCGCGGGTGCGGGCGGGGCGCCTTCCGCGAGGACGTGGGTGAGCGCGCTCTCGAGTTCCTCGAAGCCCTGGGTGAGCAGATCGCCCAGGGGGCGCCCGAGCAGCGCCGTGCGGCCGGTGCCGAGGGCGCGGGCCGCGTAGGCGTTGACGACGGCGGGGCGCAGGTCGGCGTCGACCAGGACGACACCCCAGGAGGCGTCCTCGAACAGCGCCTCGCTGAGTGCGATGGACCGTTCGAGGTCGATCTGCGTGTGCACCTCGCTGAAGGCGCAGTACACGCCCGCGGGCCGGCCGTCGGGGCCGCGGACGGCCGCGGACTGGGTGCGCACCAGGACGCGTCCGCCGTCCTTGGTGACCAGGGCGAACTCGTTCACCTGCCGTCCGGGCGCGTGCATGGCGGACATGAGCCGCCGCTCGACCTCCTCGGCGTCCGCGCTGCGGACGGCCCAGCCGGCGAAGCCGTGGCGCCCCACGGCCTCGGCGGCGCTCCAGCCGAGGATGCGTTCGGCCTCGCGGTTCCAGTGGGTGACGACGCCGTGGGCGTCGAAGGCGCACAGCGCCGCGTCCATGCCGTCGAGGAGGGCGGCCAACAGGTCCGAGCCGTCCGGGGCCTCCGAGCCGTCGCGCTCGGGCTCGTCCGGCCCCAGCTCGTCGGTGGTCCCACTACGCCGGGATGCACTCACCTGGACCCCCTGCAGGCTGCGTCCGCACGGTACGGCGCGTCCGTTCACTCACTCGCCCTCATTCAACTGGAACGTGACGCAGCACACATCGAGTTCCCGCAAGATTGAAGGAATCGTTGTACGCACGGGTTCCCCCGGGGGTGACTCCCTACACGCCGGACGGTGCCGAGGTCAGCGGCGGTAGAAGATCCGGTCGGCGTAGCGCTCGAACACCCGGTTGTTCCACTCGTGGCCGCCGTCGATGTTGCCGGAGCGCAGCAGCGGGGGCTCGATGCCGCGCTCGGCCAGGTCGGCCGCCGTCGTGGCCATGACGGCCTGGAGGATGGCCGTGGTGACGACGGTGGAGGCGGGCGCGAAGGGGGCCGGGACGGCGTCGAGGGTGAGCTCCGCGTCGCCGGGGGCGACCTTGGAGTCGACGACGACGTCGCAGTGGTCCTTCAGGTACGTGCCCGAGGAGTGCCGTGACGCCGTCTCCCGCGCGTACGCCACCGAGGTCACGCCGATCACCTTCACACCGAGCGCGCGGGCGGAGGAGGCCATCTCGACCGGCAGCGGGTTGCGGCCCGACAGGGAGACGATCACCAGGGCGTCGCCGGCCCGCAGGGGGGAGCAGTCCAGGACGGTGGTGGCGAGGCCGTCGACGCGTTCGAGGGCGGAGCCCAGGGTGGCCGGCACGACGTCCACGCCGACGGCGCCGGGGACGGCGAGCAGGTTCATCAGGGCCAGGCCGCCGGCCCGGTAGACGACGTCCTGAGCGGCGAGGGAGGAGTGGCCGGCGCCGAAGGCGAACAGGCGGCCGCCCGAGGCGACGGTGTCGGCGAGCAGCGTGCCGGCCGCCGCGATCGACTCCGCCTCCTCGTCGTGGACCCGCTGGAGCAGTGCGACGGCGGCGTCGAGGAACTGGCCGGCCGGAGTGCGGTCGCTCATGCGATGCCCCTTCGAGGTGTCCGTGTCGCGGATCACGGTGCGGTCCGGACCGGAGCCGTGTCAATACGGTGCGGCCGTGGGAGTCGCGGGCGGCGGCTCGCGCGCGGCCGGCCCGGTTGTCGGCGCCATGCGTCAGAATTGAGTCCAGGGCCAGCGCACATCGCCGAGAGCGGTCGAGCCTTCGGCAGAGGTAATCGAGGGGCACAATGTCCGGACTGATCGACACCACGGAGATGTATCTCCGCACCATCCTCGAGCTGGAGGAGGAAGGCGTCGTCCCCATGCGCGCCCGGATCGCCGAGCGGCTGGACCAGAGCGGTCCGACCGTCAGCCAGACGGTCGCCCGGATGGAGCGGGACGGCCTCGTGTCGGTGGCCCCGGACCGCCATCTGGAACTGACGGAGGAGGGCCGCCGGCTGGCGACGCGTGTCATGCGCAAGCACCGGCTCGCGGAGTGCCTGCTGGTCGACGTGATCGGCCTGGAGTGGGAGCAGGTGCACGCCGAGGCCTGCCGCTGGGAGCACGTGATGAGCGAGGCCGTCGAGAGGCGGGTGCTGGAGCTGCTGCGCCACCCGACCGAGTCGCCCTACGGCAACCCGATCCCCGGCCTGGAGGAGCTGGGCGAGCCGGACGGGTCGAACCCGTTCCTCGACGAGGGCATGGTGTCGCTGGCGGACCTGGCCCCGGGCCCGGACGGCAAGACGGTCGTCGTGCGGCGGATCGGCGAGCCGATCCAGACGGACGCCCAGCTGATGTACACGCTGCGTCGTGCGGGCGTGCAGCCCGGTGCGGTGGTGAGCGTGACCCAGTCGGCGGGCGGCGTGCTGGTCGGCAGCGGCGGTGAGGCGGCCGAGCTGGCGGCGGAGACCGCTTCGCACGTCTTCGTGGCCAAGCGCTGACCCCTGCCGGGGGACGCCGCCGGCCGCCGTCGCGGCCTGTCGGCAACGCAGCGTCGTCCTGGTCCCGGCGGCCGGTGCGTTCGGGTGGGCGCGGGGCCCTCGGGGCGTACCCGGCCGGCGCCGCCACATCCCGGTCCAGTGCGTCGAATCGCAGCGCTCGGGCGCCACGCGTGCAAGGCTGTGGCGCGAGGCGTACGACGTGGAGGGGGTGGGGAGGATGCGTCGCGGAGATGTGGAGGGCCCCGGTGCCGCCTGGCACCGGGGCCCGTCCTCCCCTGTGTCGACCCGGAGCCCCGAGCTCTCAGGGTCGTCCCCCTCGGACCGTTTTTCCCCGAGCGGTCCGCCTCCCGTTGAAGATCTCCCCCCGGCGGCGGCGATCATGCCTGGCGAGGCGTCACTCGAACGAGGGGTGTTACCGCCAGAGGCCGCATTTTCGAATGTGCATTCGATAGCCTGTGAGTCATTCGGAGCCGGTCGGCACCGGTCGGAACGACCGGCCCGAGGGAAGCAAGGGGGGTGCCGGAACCAATGGCGCGGCGCATCGACGTGACCGGGGCGGGCGGCGTACACCTGGCCGCCTGGGAGTTCGCCGATCCTCCCAAGAGCGACCCGGCGCCTTTCGTACCGGAACAGACCGGTGCGGCCGGGCTCGCCGAGGGCGGACCGCCGGTGCCGGTGCCGGCGCCGGGCGAACCGGCCGCGGAGGACACGGGCTCCGGGGCGCGGGTCCCCGGCGTGCTGTTACTGCACGGCCTGATGGGCCGGGCCTCGCACTGGGCCGGCACCGCCCGCTGGCTCGCCGAGCGGCACCGGGCCGTGGCCCTGGACCAGCGCGGCCACGGCCAGAGCGGGAAACCCCCGCAGGCGGCCTACACCCGCGAGGCCTACGTGGAGGACGCCGAGGCCGCCGTCGAGCAGCTCGGGCTCGGCCCGGCCGTCCTCGTCGGCCACGCCATGGGCGCGCTGACGGCCTGGCAGCTCGCCGCCAGGCGTCCCGACCTGGTGCGCGGTCTGGTCATCTGCGACATGCGGGCCTCCGCGCTCGGCGCGGCCTCCCAGCGCGAGTGGGAGGACTGGTTCACGACCTGGCCGGCTCCCTTCGCCACCCTCGCCGACGTCCGCAAGTGGTTCGGCGAGGACGACCCGTGGGTGGAGCGTCCCAGTCCGGCCCGCGGCGACTTCTACGCCGAGGTCATGCACGAGGGACCGGACGGCTGGCGCCCCGTGTTCGAGCCCGCGCAGATGCTCAGGTCCCGCGAGGCCTGGGTGTACGACGCGCACTGGGAGGAGCTCGCCCAGGTCCAGTGCCCCGCCCTCGTCGTCCGCGGCCTCGACGGGGAACTCGGCCGCGCCGAGGCCCAGGAGATGGTCCGGGTGCTGCCCCGCGGCGAGTACGCGGAGGTGGCCGACGCCGGCCACCTCGTCCACTACGACCAGCCGGAGGCCTGGCGCGCGGCCGTCGAGCCGTTCCTGGACGCGGTGCTGACGGTGTGAGCCGCGACCGCCCCCTCAGCCCTTGCTGACCGCCGCCAGGATCTCCGGCAGGCGCGCCGCCGCCCGCGGCGCCGCCAGGCGCAGGCCGAGCAGGGTGAGCCCGGCGCCGTACGCCGCTCCCACCGGGAGCAGCAGCCCGCCGAAGGCCCCGCCGCCCGCGCCGACGTGCGCCCAGACGGTCAGGGCGATGACCGGCGCGCAGAGCACGGCCGCCGCGACCATGCCGCCGACGAGGGAGATCCAGGCGAGGTTCGCCTGCCCGGGGGCCACGTTCTTGTAGCCCTCCTGGGGGATGGAGTACGGGAAGCGGGCCGACGCCCAGGCACCGGTCGCCAGCATCGCCCCGAGCAGGGCGAAGGACAGGCCGAGCACCTCGGGCAGCCGGGACCAGTCGCCGAGCAGCGCCGTCGTCAGCACGGTCACGAGCGTGGCGTACGGCAGGGTTACCGACAGCAGGGCCAGCGCCCGTCCGCGCAGCTCGACGTACGCGTCGCGCGGCGAGGAGATGGTCAGCGCGACCATCCAGAACGCGGACGTGTCCTGACCGAACTGGTTGTACATCTGCATGCCGAGCATCCCGGCGGCGAAGCAGGCGAAGTACGGGCTGCCGGTGCCCTGCACGGCGTTGAACACCGGCACGATCAGGCCGATGGCGAGCGAGGTGATCCAGGCCGCCTTGGTCTTGGGGTCGCGCCACACGTACCGCAGGCTGCGCTCCATGACCGTGCCGGTGCGGCCGGACGGCAGCAGCCGGGCCGGGCCGGTGGAGGACCGCTCGCGCGCGGCGGGCCCGGCGGCCTGGATGGTGGAGGCGTCGCCGGCGGTCATCAGCCGGGTCAGACTGCGTCCCCACAGGCCGAGCAGCGCGAGGACGGCCGCGACGGTGAGGGCCAACTGCACGGCGGCGACCGCGTACGAGCCCCGGCTCGCCGAGTCCACCGCACCGACCGCCGTCGCGGGCGGCACCCACCGCAGCACCTCCGCGGCCGGGTCGAGCTGGGCGAGGCCCTGCGTCTGCAGCCGCTGCGCGGCGAAGTTGACCAGCTGCGCCCCGACGGCGATGACCAGGCCGCTCAGCACGGCGAGGTCCCGCCCCTTGCGGCTGGTCAGCAGGCGCAGGTTGGCGGCGGCCACGGCGCGCGCCAGGCCGACGCAGCCCAGCAGCGCCAGGGCGACGGCGACGACCGCGACGGCGTACCCGGCCGCACCGTGCGCCACGGAGACCACGCAGCCGGCCAGGACCAGGAACGTGAACAGCGGGCCGACGCCGACCAGGGAGCCCACGAGCAGCCCCCGGACCAGCGGGCGTGGCCGCAGCGGGAGCATCACCAGGCGGGTCGGGTCGAGCGTCTCGTCGCCGCTGGGGAAGAACAGCGGCATCACCGCCCAGCCGAGCGCCAGCACGGCCGCGGCCGGGACGGCCACGGAGGCGGCGTGCGCGTTGCCCCGCAGCGCCACGAGCCCGAGCAGGTGCAGCGCGGCGAACAGCAGGACGAGGACCATCGACGCGATGTACGCGGCGCGGCGCCCGTGGGACCGCCGCAGGCCGTTGCGCAGCAGCGACAGCTTCAGCCGGACGATCACGGGGACGACCGGCGTGCCGGAGCCGGCGGGGTGCGCCGGCGCGTGCGGAGCGGCGTTCATCGCGCCCCGCCGCCCAGCCAGTCGAGGTCCGAGCCGGCGTCGCGGCCCTGCGCGCCGACGAGTTCGAGGAACGCCTGCTGGAGGGTGGGGGACTGACCGCGCACCTCGGCGAGCGGGCCGTGGGCGCGGATGCGGCCCGCGGCCATGACGGCCACCCAGTCGCACAGCGACTCGACCAGCTCCATGACGTGCGAGGAGAACACGACCGTGCCGCCCGCGGCGGTGTAGCGCTCCAGGACGCCGCGGACCGTCTGGGCGGACACCGGGTCGACGCCCTCGAACGGCTCGTCCAGGAAGAGGACCTCGGGATTGTGCAGGAGGGCCGCCGCCAGGGAGATCTTCTTGCGCATGCCGGTCGAGTAGTCGACGACCAGCTTGTGCTGGGCCCCGGCCAGGTCGAGCACGTCGAGGAGCTGTGCCGCCCGGCGGTCCACCTCGTCCCCCCGCATGCCGCGCAGCCGCCCCGAGTAGGACAGCAGTTCACGCCCCGACAGCCGCTCGAAGAGCCGGAGGCCCTCGGGCAGCACCCCGATGCGCGCCTTCACGGCGACCGGGTCGCGCCACACGTCGTGCCCGACGACCTCGACGGTGCCCTGGTCGGGCCGCAGCAGCCCGGTCACCATCGACAGGGTCGTCGTCTTCCCGGCGCCGTTGGGCCCGACCAGCCCGATGAACTTCCCGGCAGGCAGGTCCAGATCGATCCCGGCGACGGCGACCTGCTGCCCGAACCGCTTCCAGAGCCCCCGCACCCGCACGGCTGCTGAACCCACTCCCCGCTCCCTCCGTCAGGGGCCAACCCTACGGGGGTGCTCCACCACGAGGGGTCAGGGGCAACAGCGCGGGGTGACGGCCGCCGGGGGCCCGCCTGCGGCCGGGCGACGCGGGAGGTGCCGTCAGCGGTCCCTGCCGCACGCGTAGGCCAGCGGCGGGACCAGTTCCTCCGCGTCCGGCAGCCACCGGTTCGCCGCGGTGGGCCGGCACACCCACTGCACGGCGCCGCCCGTCCCGTACCGGGTCGGCGGCGCCGCCACGTAGGCCCCCTCGCCGAGCGCGACCAGGTCCAGGGAGGCGGGCGACCAGCCCAGCGCGCGCACCTGCTCCGGCATCCGCGCCGACGCGCCCGGCAGCACGAAGAACTGCATGCGCCGGTCCGGCGTCAGCGTCACCGGCCCCAGGGTCAGCCGCATCCGCTCCATCCGGGCCAGCGCGAGGAAGCCCGCGCTCTCGGGCACGTCGATCGCCTCGAACGTGCGGCCGGTGGGCAGCAGGATCGACGCCGCCGGCTGCCGCTGCCACATCCGGCGCGCGGCGGTCGCACTGCCCGTGGCCTGCGCCGCCCAGTCCTCCCGCGCGGGGTGCGCGCCGGGAGCGGCGCACGCGGGCGCGCCGCAGGAGCAGCGCCGCAGGCCGTCGACGGCCTCCAGCCAGGTGCCGGGGAACACGTCCCAGTGGCGCTCCTCGGCGTAGCGGGCGGCGGTGTCCAGCAGCGACTCCCCACGCTGCTGCGGGATGTGTCCGGCAATCTGTGCGGCTTCGGTGCCCGGGATCGTCTCTTCCACGACCCACTCAACTCCCGCGTCCACCTGGAGTTACGGCCGGCCCGCGCGCGGGGAGGAGCACCGGTTCCGCGCCCGGGGCGCACGGGTGCATCCGCGGGGGCGCGCGCGAGGAACGACGGCGGCGCTGGGTAGTCCGCTGTGGGGTGGCATCCGCCTTTACCCCGGCAATCCTCGCATGCCTCGCATTGTCGGTATGTCGGCGGGGCATTGATCGTGACAGCCGGACCGGTTCGCCGGGACGCGAGGGATCCGGCTGCGGAGGACACGACAACTCGGTGCACGGGCAGGCACCGCAGCCAGACGGCGGGTCGGCCGGAGGGACCCGCCGGGGACGGGAGGGCGGCCGCGCCGAGGCCCGAGGGGCCGGGCGCGGGAGCCCCTCCCGCCGCCGGCGGCAGCGCCCCGGGCGACCGCCATGAGCAGGGGGTACGCCATGGCGGCAAGGCCGCTTGTCGCGCGGCAGCCGAACGAACGGCTGCAGGCGCTCATCCAGGAAGCGGGATGCTCGAACGCCGGGCTGGCCCGCCGGGTCAACATGTGCGGCGCGGAGCACGGTCTCGATCTGCGGTACGACAAGACGTCCGTGGCCCGCTGGTTGCGCGGCCAGCAGCCGCGCGGGCGGGCGCCGGCGATCATCGCCGAGGCGCTGGGCCGCAAGCTGGGGCGCACGGTCACCATCGACGAGATCGGCATGGCCAACGGCAAGAACCTCGCCTCCGGAGTCGGGCTCCAGTTCTCGCCGACCGTGCTGGGGGCCATCGAGCAGGTCTGCGAGCTGTGGCGGAGCGACGTCGGGCGCCGGGACTTCCTGTCCGGCTCCTCCGTCGCGGCCTCCGCGCTGGTCGAGCCCAGCCGCGACTGGCTGATCTCCGGGCCGGACGCCCAGGTGGCGCGCACGGCCGGACCCCGGGTGGGCAGGGCGGACGTGGCCGCGGTGCGGGCGATGACGCAGGCGCTGACCGAGCTCGACCACCAGTACGGCAGCGGCCATGTGCGCCCCGTGGTCGTGCACTACCTGAACAGCGTCGTCTCCGGGCTGCTCGCGGGCTCGTACCGGGAGGCGGTGGGGCGTGAGCTGTTCGCCGCCGTCGCCCGGCTGACGGAGCTCGCCGGGTACATGGCCGTCGACACGGGGCAGCCGGGGCTCGCCCAGCGGTACTACATCCAGGCGCTGCGGCTGGCCCAGGCGGCCGGGGACCGCGGGTACGGCGGCTACATCCTCGCCGCGTCCATGAGCCACCTCGCCGCGCAGCTCGGAAACCCGCGCGAGATCGCACAGTTGGCGCGGGCGGCGCAGGAGGGCACGCGCGGACGGGTCACTCCGCGCGCGGAGGCCATGTTCCACGCGGCCGAGGCGCGCGGGCACGCGCTGATGGGCGACCTGCGGGCGGCGCAGCAGTCCGCCGGGCGGGCGGTCGGCGCGCTGGAGGCCGCCGAAGCGGACTCGGGCGACGACCCGGTCTGGATCGCCCACTTCGACCAGGCTTACCTGGCCGACGAGTTGGCGCACTGCCACCGGGACCTCGGCGAGGCGGAGGCGGCGGCGCGGCGCGCGCAGGAGGCGCTGGCCGGGCACCCCGAGTCGCGGGCACGGCGGCGGGCCATCGGCCACCTGCTGCTCGCCACCGCGCAGGTCCAGCAGCGGGAGATCGAACAGGCCTGCACCACGGCCCTGAAGGCGGTGCGGCTGCTGGAGACGCTGCGCTCCGACCGGGGCGCCGAGTATCTGGAGGACTTCCGGCAGCGCCTGGAGCCGTACCGCGACGAGCCGGCGGTACGGGAGTTCGGCGCACGACTGGAGGTACAGACGGCGGCGTGAGCCGGCATTCCGCCGAGTGCGGTACCGGACAGGGCACTTCCCAGGGGCCCGGCGGAGGGCCGCCGGGGGCTTCGGGGCGGCCGTGGGCGGGACGGCTGCCCGGGGGCGCCGACGCTGCGGCGGCCCGCATCCCGCCGTGCGCGGTGCCGGGCGGAACTTCGCGTGACTTCGCGGCGGTCCGGGGCGGAGGGCCGCCGGGGGCTTCGCGGCGGACCGTGGCGGGACGGCTGCCGGGGCCCCGACGGGTCGGTGGCGGCGGGAGCCCGTGTCCGGCCGAGTGCGGTGCCGGGCGGAACTACGCGTGACTTCGCGGCGGCCGGGGCGGAGGGCCGCCGGGAACTTCGCGGCGGCCGGGGCGGGACGGCGGTGGATGGCCGCCGGGGCTTCCCGGGGGCGGGACGGCCACCCGGGGGCGGTGGCGGCGTGCTTCGCATTCCGTCGAGTGCGGTGCCGGGCGGGCGACTTAGCGGCGGCCCGGGCGGACGGCCACCTGGGGGCTTCGCGGCCGTCGAGGGCGCCGGCGGTGGCTGCGTCATCGGGCGGCGGCTGCGTCAACGGGTGGTGGACGGTGGCCGGTCGGGCCGGAACGGGAGTAATCAGCGTGCGGCGGGCCGGTTTTGTTACTGCGGTCACAGGGAAGGAGGTCAGGTCGCGTACTGCGTGGCACCCGGCTCCGGGGACCCGGTAGCGTGAGCCGACGATTCCGAAGGTCCCCCATATACAGGAGTCCCGGTGACGCAGAGCGGACAGGGCGAGGAGCCCTCGGCGCGGCCCGCGCGCGAAGGCATCGTGCTGCCCTCCGACGGCGGCGAGCCTCTGCTGCCGGGCATGACGGGCACGCCCGGCGGCCGCCCGCCCGCGCAGCCGGCCGGCCAGGCCCCGGCCGGAGGCCAGGCCTGGGGCCAGCCCTGGGGACCCGACCAGCAGCAGGCCCCGTCCCCGCAGCCCGGGCAGGGCTGGCAGACGCCGGCCGAGCAGTCATGGGGTGCGGCGGACCCGTACCAGCAGCAGGCCGCCGCGCAGTGGGGAACGCCGGACCAGGGTTCCGTCCAGCACGGGGCCGGCGCGCTGCCGCCCGAGGGCGCCCCGGGCGCGGATTACGGCACGCACCAGGGCACGCACCACGGCGCGGGCCAGTCGGCGTACCAGCAGACCGGGCAGCCGGGCCCCATGCCCCCGGCCGGCGCCGACCCGTACGGCTACTCCGCCGGGCAGCCCGCCCCGCACGCGCAGGCCGGCCACGGCACCCCGCACGGCCAGGCGGGTCACGGCGCCCCGCACGCGCAGGCCGGCCACGGCGCCCCGCTTCCGCCCGCCGACGAGGGCGCGACCCAGTACCTGCCGCCGGTCCCCGCCGCCCCCGCCCACGAAGGTGCCACCCAGTACCTGCCGCCGGTCCCCGCCGCGCCGGGCGACGAGGGGGCCACACAGTACATACCGCCCGTGCCGGGCGGCGCCCTGCCGCCGGAGGCACCGGGCGACCAGGCGACCCGGTACCTCGGCCGCGTACCGCAGAGCGGGCCCGGCCCGCTGCCGGGCGCGGCACCCGGGGGCAACCCGGACGCCGAGGCCACGCAGTACATCGCGCCCGTGGACGCCCAGGGCGGCGGCGGACCGTCGTACGGCGGCCCGCACACGCCCGCCGAGTTCGACAACCTCTTCCGCGACGGGTCTCGTGGCGAGGTGCCCGGCGGGTCGACCCAGCAGCTGCCCCGCTTCGGGGAGCCGCGGGGCGCGCGGACCGCGCACACCCCGCCCGGCCCCGGCGGCGGACCGTCGTACGGCGGCCAGGGCGGCGACGGAGGCGGCCGCGGCCGCCGCGGCGGCTCGCGCGTGCCGCTGATCGCCGCCGTCGGCGCCGGCATCGTCGTGCTCGGCGTCGGTGCGGGCGCCCTGCTCAGCGGCGGCGGCGGTGACGACGACCGGGCCGACGACAAGAACCAGACCGTCTCTGCCACCGCGCCCGCGACGCCCGGCGGTTCCGCGCCGGCGTCCGCGGACCCGGCCCGGCAGCAGGCGGTCGACCTGGACAAGCTGCTGGCCGACAGCGGCAGCAGCCGCGCCTCCGTCATCCAGGCCGTGGCCGACGTCAAGGGCTGCAGGAACCTCGGCAACGCGGCCGCCGACCTGCGTGACGCGGCCAGGCAGCGCGGCGAGCTGGTGACCCGTCTGGCGCAGCTGCCCACCGACAAGCTGCCGAACCATGCCGCGCTGACCTCCGCGCTGACCAACGCGTGGAAGGCGTCCCAGTCGGCGGACAACCACTACGCGGCCTGGGCGGGCCAGGTGGGCGGCAAGAAGGGCTGCAAGAAGGGGCAGGCCCGGGTCACCGGGGAGGCCCAGGCCGGCAACCGCTCGAGCGGCGTGGCCAGCGCGCAGAAGACGAAGGCCGCACAGCTGTGGAACGGCATCGCGGCGACCTACGGCCTGACCCAGCGTCAGCCGACCCAGCTGTGACGGGAGTCCCGCCGGGGGCCCTGTGACGCGGTCGGCGCGGACCGGTACGGGCCCGGCGCGGACCGTACCGAGCCCGAGCCCGCCGTGTGTCCGGGCTCGCGGGCACGGCGGTGGCCACGGCTCGGCCGCCGCGGTTCCGACGACGACGCGGCCGGCGCGGACCGGTACGGGCCCGGCGCGGACCGCACCGAGCCCGAGCCCGCCGTGTGTCCGGGCCCGCGGGCACGGCGGCGGCCACGCCGGCCAGGGTCCCGGACCAGGGCGCGGGGCGGGGCCGCCCGGGGCCGCGGGGCCGTCTCAGTCCACGTCCGCGTTCTCCAGCGGCTTCGCCATGTCGACGAAGCCCTCCGTCGCCGACACCAGCCGCCCCTGCCGTACCACTTGCAGGGTGACGTCGGCGTTGACCAGGCGGGGCAGGCCGACCGCGGCGAACAGGTCCCGGGAGCGCCAGCGCAGCGGCGGGGTCAGACCGCCGGTCCGCACCGTGAGCCCGTCGTCGAGCGTGCGGCGCACACTGTCGGCGGTCACGTCCCCGTCGCCGATCCGCTCCAGGACCGCCCGGAGCACCGTGTAGGCGATCCACGTGGTCTGCACGCCGGCGTCCGCCGGGTCGATGCGGTTGTCGCCGAAGGCCTCCTCGTTGATCACCTTCTTCATCGCGTCCCAGCGCGGGTCGCCGGCCACCGGATACCAGCCGGTGATGTACGCCCCCTCGTACGGTCCCGTCCTCCCGCCGCTGGCGTCGATCACGGTCTGGTCGACACTGCCGAGCACGGTCGCGGTGCGCACCGCGGGATGGTCCTCGCGGGCGCGCCGGAAGGAGTCCATGAAGATGCCCGTGCGGTCGCCGAGCGCGGGGATCACGCAGCCCTTCCTTCCCGGGGTGGCGGTCGCCCGCTCGAGCGCCCGGTCGGCCTGGCCGGAGTACTCGGTGGCGTCCTCCGCCGCGCGCTGGTCGTGCGCGGGCGCGTGGCCGCCGGACTCCAGACCCGCGTCGAGCAGGCCGGGCAGCTCGTCGCCGGCGATGGTGTCCGGCCGGACGAGGGCCACCGGGCCGCAGTCGGACGCCAGCTCCTTGCCGAGACCGGCCAGCAGCACCGGCTGGCCGCCGTTGACGGGGTAGGACAGCGCCCGGGTGAACTCGGCGGTGGTCGCGCCGTAGCCGCCGACGTAGGGGATGCCCGCGCCCTCCAGCGGGGGGAAGAAGGAGTCGCTGTACTGGCTGTAGGAACCGACGACGGCGACCACGTTCTCCTTGACCGCCCGCCGGGCGCACTTCGCCGCGGACACGCTGTCGTTCTTCTCGTTGCAGGTCAGCACCCTGAGCTCGCGGCCGTCGACGCCCCCGTGGGAGTTGATCCAGCGGGCGTAGGCCCGGGCCATGGCGGGCATGCCGGGCTTGTTGGTGGCCCGGGCGTCCTCCGGGGCCCAGGTCATCACGGTGACGGGCCCGTCCCCGGCGCCCCCCGTGGCACCGGGGACGAGCCCGCAGCCGGCCGCCAGCGAGGCACAGGCCACCAGGGCGCCGGCGCCCAGTGCGGACCGTCGTCTGGCGGGCCGGGGGGAGGCGGGGAGGAACGTGCTGCGCTCGTGCTGCCTGCCGGTCATGGGCACGCACGATTCCGTCACATCACTAACCCAAGAGTGACCTTTGCTCAACGGACGGTGACGCCCAGGTGAATTACGGGGGCCGGTGAGGCCGGGGCGACGGGGAACGTACGATCGTTGACCGTGCAAGGTTCGGAGAACTCTTCCCGTCGCGGCCGTCGCTCCTCCACCATGGGCGGTATGCCCGTCAACGACATGCCGTGGTGGCGCTGGCGCAGCAACGTGCGCTCGGCGCTGCACATGCTCTCCGACCAGCCCTTCCAGCGGGACGTCTGGCTCACCGGCGTGGAGGGGTACGGCGACGTCACCGACGCCGTGTACCGCCTCGTGGAGGACACCTGGCTGGACAGCTGGTCCGCCGAGAAGTACGTCGGCACCATCTTCCGCGACTCCCAGGAGGCGGCGCTCGTCGACACGGCCGTCCTGCGCGTGCTGCGGATCATGCACCAGGTCGGCCCGGACGCGCCGGTGGCCGCGTACCTGGAGCACCAGGCCTGGCCGGAGGCGGTCCGGGCGGCGCGGGACGCGCACGTGCGGATGGCGGTGAGCGACGGGGACGACCCGGACGCCCCGCCGCGCAGTCTCGAGGTGCTGCAGATCATGACCCGGTCCGCGTAGCGGACGGCGCCCCGCGGGCCGGGGCGGACATGAGATCCTGGCTGGCATGAGCGAGCAGTCCCCGCGGCCCGCGGCCCAGGCCGACCAGTACGTCCTCACCCTCTCCTGCGCCGACCGGCAGGGCATCGTCCACGCCGTGTCCAGCTACCTGTTCATGACCGGATGCAACATCGTGGACAGCCAGCAGTTCGGAGACCAGGACACGGGACTGTTCTTCATGCGCGTCCACTTCTCGGCGGAGCCCCCGCTGACGGTGGACAAGCTGCGCGCCAGCTTCGCGGCGATCGGCGACTCCTTCCAGATGGGCTGGCAGATCCACCGGGCCGACGAGAAGATGCGGATCGTGCTGATGGTCAGCAAGTTCGGGCACTGCCTGAACGACCTGCTCTTCCGCGCCCGGATCGGAGCGCTGCCGGTGGAGATCGCGGCGGTGGTGTCCAACCACACCGACTTCGCCGAGCTGGTGGCCTCCTACGACATCCCCTTCCACCACATCCCGGTCTCGAGGGACACCAAGCCGGAGGCCGAGGCACGGCTGCTGGAGCTCGTCCGCGAGGAGAACATCGAGCTGGTCGTCCTCGCCCGCTACATGCAGGTGATCTCGGACGACCTGTGCAAGCAGCTCAGCGGCCGCATCATCAACATCCACCACTCCTTCCTGCCGAGCTTCAAGGGCGCCAAGCCGTACCACCAGGCGCACGCGCGGGGCGTGAAGCTGATCGGGGCGACCGCGCACTACGTCACCGCCGACCTCGACGAGGGCCCGATCATCGAGCAGGAGGTCGAGCGGGTCGGCCACGACGCCACGCCGGACCAGCTGGTGGCGGTGGGCCGCGACGTGGAGTGCCAGGCCCTGGCGCGCGCGGTGAAGTGGCACGCCGAGCGCAGGATCCTGCTGAACGGCCGGCGCACGGTGGTGTTCGCCTGAGGCGCCGGTGAGAAGCCGGTGACGAGTCGCCAAGGCCTGTCTGACACCTTCCGTCTGCCGCGCGATGGTGACCGCGCGCGGCCGGACAGCTCCTACAGGCGGCTCAGGGACGCCGCCGCGTACAGCACGTCCCTGATCGCCTCCCGGTCCCCGGTCTGCCCGGCGGCGGCGTCCAGCGGCGAGATGTGCCCCGCCGCCAGCCGGCAGAACTCCACCCCGTCCAGCGCCACGTGGGCCACCTCGAACTCCGTGGAGCCCGCCGCGCCGGGGGAGTCCAGCGGGATCAGCCACTCGCCCCCGCCGAGTCCCTCGATCTCCAGCCGGAGACTGCGTCCGGGCGCTCCCGCCGGGACGAGGTGCCGGACACGGCCGGGCGAGGCGAGCCCGGACTGCCGGCGGCCTGCGAGGACGGCCGGCAGCATCCGCGCCGCCAGGTCGATCATCCGGTGCAGGTGCCGCGGGGCCGGCGGGGTGTACGGGTAGTCCACCGCCTCGGCGACGTCCTCCGCGTGCACCCAGCACTCGAAGGCCCGGTCGAGCATCGCGTCGGACAGGGGCAGCTCGAAGTCGCCGTAGGGGACGGCCGGCCGCCCGGGAGGGGCGGAGGACTCCCCGGTCAGGGACGCCGCCCGCACCAGGGCGTGCGTCTGCTCCCGCCACGGCGTCCGCACCGACCGGGTCCGCGCCACCCGCGGGGCCCGCCAGCACGCCTCGGTGCGCGCCGTCGGCGCCGGAGCGTGGGCGGTGACGTCCCCGAGCGGGTCGTCGAGTCCCAGCGCGACCGCGACGAGTCCGTCGACGCTCATCAGGTGGGCGACGACCCCGGCGACGGTGGTGCGGCGGCTCGCGGCGCCGTCGCCCTCGAACCAGCGCAGCCGCACCGGCGCGTGCCACTCGCTCTCCCCTATGTCCTGCAGCAGTGCGTCCAGGCGCGCCGTCTCGGCGTCGTAGGGCGCCACCCAGTCGGGCACCGGGATGCGCGGGGGCCGCCGGTCCAGACAGCTCTGCAGGACCCGGGTGCGCAGGCCCGGGTCGAGGTCGAGGCTCTCGGGCGGATGGAGCAGACCGACCGCCTCGCGCAGCCGCAGCGCCTCGTCCGCGCAGCCGCCGCACTCGCCGAGGTGCTCCTCGACGGCGGTCGTCTCCTCCGGGGAGCAGGCCGCCAGCGCCCAGGCCCCGAGGAGCGACTTCAGGACAGGATGCTCCAGCGCCGGTGGCTCCGCCCGCCGCGCCGCCGGCCCGCCCCGGGGGTACTCGTCCACGGGGTGCTCCTCCGTGGTGTGCCCGTCCGCGGGGTGCGCGTCCCCGGGACGGGTCCCGTGCCGGCCGTACGTCTCGAACGGTCCCGTTCCGCTCATGCCGCACCCCCGTATCCGGGCGGTGCGCCGGGAGGAGTGGCCTCGTGGGCGGTGGACAGCAACTGCAGGCCGAGACGCAGCCGGTGGCGGGCCTCCTCCTCGGTGACCCCCAGGTCGGCGGCGGTCTGGCGGTAGTCGCGGCGCTGGAAGTAGGCGAGCTCCAGGGCGGCCCGCAGCGGGGCCGGCATGGAGTGGACGATGTAGTCGGCGCGGGCGGCGGCCGAGGCGCGGCGGACCTTGCGCTCCAGCTCCTCGGGGGAGCCGTCGCCGCCGCGGGCCAGCGCCGCGGTCTCGGTGGTGCGCAGCCGCTGCACCGCGAGCCGGTGGGTCAGCCCGGCGACCCAGGAGCGCAGGGTGCCCTGCCGGGGGTCGTAGGCGTCCGGGTGCTCCCAGACGTGGCCGAAGACCTCGCGGGTGACGGTGTCGGCGGCCCGCTCGTCGCCCAGCACCCGATGGGCGAGCCCGTGCACGAGCGAGGCGAAGCGGTCGTACAGCTCGCCGAGGGCGGCAGCCTCTCCGCGGGCCAGTCGCTGCTGCATCGTGCGGTCCCAGCGGGGCGGTGCGTCCTTCGCCGCCATGCGGCCCCCTCCACGTCCGGTCCTGCCCTGCCTGTGCTCGGTCCGTCCCCGTGTCCAGCGTGCGTGCGTCGTCTTCCCGAATGTAGTCGGCACGTCCGACAGCGCACGCCCCTTTGTGCCAATGTGCGCCCCCCGGCGAGCCGCAGGTGCTAGTGGGCGCGCACACGGCAGCGCCCGCTGGTGGAGGCGGGTGTTCCGCCTCGCCCACCCCTCCCGTTTACCACCAACCCCCGTCGAACATGACGGAACACGATGGAACACGACCGAAGGTGACTGGAACAAGGCCTCAGTTGATTGACACCGGTGTGACACCGGTTTGCTGTAAGGGGTTTGGGGGAACGGCCGCTGGGCAGCCGCGCGGAAAGAAGCGTAGGAACTGCTTCCGTTTCCGGGCGGTTGCGGGACATTTCCGGCGAACGGAGGGCAGGCCGTGACGTTCAAGGTGACCGGCGAAGAAGAGGGCGAGTGGGTCGTGCTCCGGGTCGCCGGGGAACTGGACCTGGTCACCTCGCCGGTGCTGCGCCAGCGGGTGCACGACGTGGTCGCCCAGGGGCGCCACCATCTCGTCCTCGACCTCGGCGAGGTCTTCTTCTGCGACTCCAGCGGCGTCGGCGTGCTCATCGCCGCCCGCCGGCTGATCCGCTCCTGCCAGGGCAGCCTGCGGCTGATTCTCCCGGCCCGCGGCGCCGTCGACGGGTCGCACGTCAACCGTGTCCTCGGCGCCCTCGGCGTGCGCCGTCTGTTCGACGTCTACCCGGACCTCGCTGCGGCGCTGGACGAGGAGCCGCTGTCCGCCTGAACGGAAACGCAAGTGCCGCGGCACCGGCCCGCGCCACACCGTTGTCCAGGAATTCCCCCGGTCTTGGCACAAGCATGGTGTTCCCGTCCCCGCGCGCCCCCTGGCGTCGTACGCTCCGTGCCAGACGACCCGACACACCTAAGGCGGCCCGGAAGACATGGTCAGCAGCGAGTACGAGCGCAGGATCGCGGCCCGGTTCGCCGTCTTCGACCAGGACGGCAACGGCTACATCGACCGCGCGGACTTCGGGGTGGCGGCCAGGTCCCTGCTCGCGGAGTTCGGTACGGCGGCCCGGTCCGACAAGGGGCAGGCCCTCTACGCCGGCGCCGAGGCGTTCTGGCAGGGCATGGCCGGGATCGCGGACCGCGACGGCGACCAGCGCATCACCCGCGAGGAGTTCGTGGGCGGGGCGGTCAAGCGCCTGCGCGACAACCCGGAGCGCTTCGCCGAGATCGCCCGTCCCTTCCTGCACGCCGCCCTGAGCGTGGCGGACATCGACGACGACGGGTCCGCCACCGTCGACGACACCGCGCGGGTGCTCCGGGCGCTCGGGGTCCGCGAGGACTCCGCCCGTGCGGTGGCCGCCGCGCTCGACACGGACGGGGACGGCGTGGTGGCCGAGGCGGAGATCGTCCCGGCCTTCGCCCGGTACTTCACCGTGACCGAATAGGGCGGACGCAGGGCGCCGGGTGACGGCCTGTCGTCCCATCGGGAGGGACGACGGTTCACCGGCCGTGCGCCGGCCGTGCGCCGGTATCCGCGCCCGATTGCGGCAACCGTGAGCCATGGCCCACGATGTCACGGACCGTGGCCTGACGTGATCACGGAGCGTTGATGCGGGGTGGTGTCCCGGGGCGTGACCCGTCACGTCCCGGAGTCACCGCCTCGCTCGGGTACCTTGTGTGGGATGCGCGTGGTTCCGGGTTCGAACCAGTCCGGCGCCGCCCTGGGGGCGGGGCCGTCCCCGGGGGTGCGTGCCGTTGTTCGCGGGGCCGGCCGGCGTTCGTCGCCCGCGTGTTCGACATCCCGCGGTGAGCGTCGCACAGTATGCCGCACGAGTACTCCTTCGCGCGGGAATATGCCCGAAGCGCTTGTTGCGGTGACGGAACGTCAACCATGCTGTCATGTCAGGGAGTCACGGTCCGTGATCATGACTCCAGCCCTTGTCCTGGCCATGCAGAAAATGGCTACGATCGTGGCGCTGGGGAGGCCCGGGGTCATGATCCGCCGGTTCGGATGGTGTGAGCGGTGCAGGTGCAGGTGCTTCAAGTCCAACTGGAGATCCGGCCCGACCCCGCGGAGGTGGCGCGGGCCAGAAGGTGGGCCCGTTCGCGCCTTGCCGGGTCGGGGATACAGCCTGACGAGCCGCTCGCCGAGACGCTGATCCTGCTCGTGTCCGAACTCGTCACCAACGCCGTGGTGCACACCGGCTGTCCGGCCGTGCTGCGGCTGTGCCTGCCCTGTCCGGCGGCGGAGGCGGCGACCGTGCGCCTGGAGGTGGCCGACGTCAGCACGCGGGCTCCCGTGCCCCGCTGCGCGGACGACGACGCCACGGGCGGCCGGGGTCTCGCCCTGGTCGACGGCCTCGCCGACCGCTGGGGCTGGAGCCCCGAGGGCGCGGGCAAACGCATCTGGTGCGAGCTGGACCGCTGCGGCCGGACCGGGGACGCGGCAGCAGTCCCGGCCACCTGCGGAGGAGAGCCGTCCTGCGAGGGCCTGGCGTACGAGGCCGTCTGAGGGCTGTCCTGTGATCCGCGGTGGATCGGCGTGCGGCGTCGGATGCGGTGCATCGCACGGCGGAGGGCCGTCCTCGTACTGGGTGTGTTCGGGCGATCCGGCAGCGCGGCGAGGTGCCGTAGCGGTCGTCGTGCGCCCGCCTGGGGATTGCGGGACAGCCCTCAGGTCCGGGCCGGGCAGGTCCGGACGGCCGCCCGGGACCCGGCGGCGAGGCCGCTCCCGCTCCCGGCCGGCTGTGAGGCCGCTCCCGGCCCGGCTGTGAGGCCACCCCGGGTGCGGCGCCCGTACGGCCCCGCGCAGGATGTCCGGAACCGGCGTGCCGGGCCACGGGTGTGACCGTCCGAGCCCCGTGCAGGACGTCCGGATCGGCGCAGGGTCTCCCGTCGGCGCCCCGCAGGGCCCGTGCCGGGCGTGTCGCCGCCGCCCGTTCGTGGGATCTGCCTGCCGCGGCGGCCGGTGCACGGTGGCAGAAAGCGCCGGCACCCCCACCCGGCCGGACCGTCGTGCGCCGGACGTGCTTCCGTGCGCACCCGTGACGAAAGGCGCACAACGGGCAAGTCGTCGTGCAGGTGTTGACGGTCGATCGCTGTCTGATCACGCTGAGGGGCAGCGATTCGCCGCGAGGGGACGTCGAGGGCTCGGTTGACGGAAGCCCTCGACGAGTGTGGGTCGTGATGCCGGCGCCGACCGGTTCCCCGGGGTCACGGGGGCGGGAACCGGTGCGCCGGAGCCGGATGGCGGCGCGCGGTGCCGTGCTCGGGGCGGGCACGAGCGCGCCGCCAGCCGGACTTCCCCCTTCCCCGCCCGGCGATCCCGCGCATCGGGGTGCGCCCGCCGTGCGGCGACGTTTCTCCACAGGCTGTGGACAACTTTTCGGGGCATCCGGGCCGACCCGGACGGGCCGAGACCGGCCGATGTCGGCCCAAAAGACAGCTCGGACCCGCCGAGGACATCTCATACCGTCTCAGACCCGCTGTGACCCACTCAGACCGGGACGGATCTGCTGGGACTCGCTCAGACCGGGTCGGGCCGGCCGCCGCGGTGGCCGGCCCGATCGTCGCTCCCGGCGCCGGTCCGGAAGGTCCGGCGGTACGCCGTCGGTGTGACGCCGAGCGCCGCCTGCAGGTGCTGCCGCATCGACTGGGCCGTGCCGAACCCGGCGTCGCGGGCCACCTGGTCGACGGAGAGGCCGGTGGACTCCAGCAGGTGCCGGGCCCGCTCCACCCGCTGCCGGGTGAGCCACTGGCCGGGACTGACACCCGCCTCCTCCCGGAAGCGCCGGGTGAACGTCCGGACGGACATCGACTCCTGCGCGGCCATGTCCCGCAGCTGGATCGGCTCGTGCAGCCGCCCCAGCGCCCACGCGCGCGCCCGGGTCGTGGTGGACTGCTGCGGATCGGGCACGGGCCGGTGGATGTACTGGGCCTGCCCGCCGTCGCGGTGGGGCGGTACGACGGTGCGGCGGGCCACGTCGTTGGCGACCGCGGTGCCGTGGTCACGGCGCAGCATGTGCAGGCACAGGTCGACGCCCGCCGCGACGCCGGCGGAGGTCAGCACGTCCCCGTCGTCGACGAACAGCACGTCCGCGTCCACCCTGACCCGCGGGAACATGCGCTGGAGCCGGTCCGCCTCCGCCCAGTGGGTGGTGGCGGGCCGCCCGTCGAGGTACCCGGCGGCCGCCAGCACGTACACGCCGGTGCAGATCGAGGCCAGTCGCGTGCCGGGCCGGACCAGCGCGAGCGCGGCGGCCAGTTCCCCGGGCAGCACGCCCTCCTCGTAGACCGGGCCGAGCTCGTACGACGCGGGGACGATCACGGTGTCGGCGGTGGCCAGGGCCTGCGGGCCGTTCGGCACCCGGACCGTGAAGTCCGCGGCGGTGAGGACGGGCCCCGGCGGCCGCACCGAACAGGTGACGACCTCGTACAGCGGCCTGCCGGCGGTGTCCCGCGGGAGTCCGAAGACGCGGTGCGGGATGCCCAGTTCGAAGGGCAGCAGGCCGTCGAGGGCGAGCACGACGACGCGGTGGGGGCGATGGCCCGGGTCCGTGTCCATGAGCCGATCGTATGGCCCGATCCTGACGAATGCTGTCTTTCGGGCCACTCGTGCGGACGGGCTCCGGAACGGAAGCTCGGGAGCGTGACCCAGACAACCGACACCGCAGCCGCAGAGCGCGCCCGGGGCGACCGGCAGGCGCCGCGCCCGCGGCGGCGCCGCACGATGTCACCGCACCGGGCCTGGTTCGTCGCCGCCGTCACCTTCGTGACGATCACCGGGGCCGCCGCCTTCCGGTCCCTCCCGGGCCTCCTCATCGACCCGTTGCACCAGGAGTTCGGCTGGTCACGCGCCACGATCGGCGGGGCCGTCTCGATCAACCTGGCGCTGTACGGGCTCACCGCCCCCTTCGCCGCCGCGCTGATGGACCGCTTCGGCATCCGCCGGGTGGTCGCGGGCGCGCTGACCGTGATCGCGGCCGGCTCCGGGGCGACCGTGTGGATGACGGCGCCCTGGCAACTGTGGCTGTCCTGGGGCCTGCTGGTCGGCCTCGGCGCCGGCTCGATGGCGCTGGCGTTCGCCGCGACGGTCACCAACCGCTGGTTCACCGAGCGCCGCGGCCTGGTCAGCGGCATCCTCACCGCGGCGTCCGCCTCCGGCCAGCTGGTCTTCCTGCCGGTCCTGTCCTGGACGGTGCAGGCCCACGGCTGGCGGCCGGCGGCGGTCACGGTGTCGCTGGCCGCCCTCGCCGTCGTCCCCCTGGTCTGGCTGCTGCTGCGCGACCACCCGGCGGACGTGGGCGTGAAGCCGTACGGGGCGACGGAGTTCGTGCCCAGGCCCGAGCCGGTGCCGGGCGCCGCCCGCCGGACGGTCGGCGTGCTGCTCTCGGCGGTGCGCACCGGCCCGTTCTGGCTGCTGGCGGGCACCTTCGCGATCTGCGGCGCCTCCACCAACGGCCTGATCCAGACCCACTTCGTGCCCGCCGCCCACGACCACGGCATGCCGATCACGGCGGCCGCCTCGCTGCTCGCGGTCATCGGGGTCTTCGACGTCGCCGGCACCATCGCCTCCGGCTGGTTCACCGACCGCTTCGAACCGCGCCGGCTGCTCGCGGTGTACTACGCGCTGCGGGGCGTGTCGCTGCTGTGCCTGCCCCTGCTCCTCGGCCCGTCGGTGCATCCGCCGATGGTCTTCTTCATCGTCTTCTACGGCCTGGACTGGGTCGCGACCGTCCCGCCCACCCTCGCCCTGTGCCGGGCGCACTACGGCGAGGACAGCGCGATCGTCTTCGGCTGGGTGCTCGCCTCGCACCAGGTCGGGGCCGCCCTCGTCGCCTACCTCGGCGGCGCCGCCCGCGACGCCTTCGGCAGCTACGACGTGGTCTGGTACGCCTCCGGGGCGCTGTGCGCGGCGGCGGCCCTGATGGCCCTGGTGATCCGGCGCCGGCCGCCGGTGGCGCACCCGGCCCTCGCCTGAGCGGCTTCCGGGACCGCCGCACCCCGGGTGCGCGGGGCGGTTTCCGGGATCGCCGTCCCCGAGGACGTGGGCCGACCTCCGCAGTCGCCCGTCCACCCGGGCACGTGGGCCGGACTCCGGGACCGCCCGTGCGCCTGGGCGCGGGGCGGGTCCCGGGGCCGGCCGCCCGCGGGCGCGGGTCGCGGATCGCCTGCTCAGACCGGCAGGCGGGACACCTGCCGGTCCGCGTGCCGGGCGCTCGCCCGGGCGACGGCCCTGGCGATCCTCTCCGCGTCGATCGCCATCTCACGGAACATGCCGCTGATCGGGTTGGTGAAGCCGGTGAAGTACAGACCGGGCGCGTTCCGCGGGCTGCGGGCCCCGTGGACGACCGGCCGGCCGCCGGCGTCGAGGACGTCCAGGTGGCCGACCAGGTCCTCCAGGCCGCGGAGGTAACCCGTCGCGGCGACGACCGCGTCCGGGGTGAGGCGGCTGCCGTCGGCGAGCACGACCGCGCCGTCCTCGAACCCGTCGACGGCGGCCACGACCTCCACCCTGCCCTGGCGCACGGCGTCGATCAGGCCGACGTCCTGCACGGGGATTGCGCCCTGCCTGACCCTGCTGTACAGGCCGGTGTCCGGGCGGGGCAGCCCGTGTGCGGACAGGTCCGGCACGCTGAGCCGCGCCAGCGGCCCGGCCAGCCGGTCCACCAGCCCCGTGGGCAGCCGGCGGACGAGCACGCCCGTGTACTGCGCGGCCCAGCCGAGCGTCGACCGCCGCACGATGTGCGGGGCGGTGCGCACGGACAGCCGCACCCGGGCCGCCCCGCCCTCCACCAGGTCGACGGCTATCTCCGCGCCCGTGTTGCCCACGCCGACGACGAGGACGTCACGGCCGGCGAACGGCTGGGCGTTGCGGTACTGCGACGCGTGCAGGAACTCGCCGGTCCAGGCGTCCCGGCCGGGCCAGTCGGGCACGCGGGGCGTGTGGTTGTGGCCGGTCGCGACGACGACCGCCCCGCCGGTCAGCTCCCGTCCACCGGAGGCGCGCAGCAGCCAGCCGGTGCCGTCGGGCGTGCGCTCGATCCGGGAGACCTCGACCCCCGTCACGATCTCCAACTCGTGGTGCTCGGCGTACTTCTCCAGGTAGCGCACCACGTCGTCGCGTGAGACCCACCGCCCGAACCGGCGCGGCATCGGCAGCCCCGGCAGGGCCGACAGGCGCCGGGTGGTGTGCAGGTGCAGCCGGTCGTAGTGACGCCGCCAGGAGGCCCCGACCCGGTCGGACCGCTCCAGCACCACGGCCCGGATCCCCCGGGCGCGCAGCGCGTGGGCGGCGGCCAGCCCGCCCGGTCCGCCGCCGACGACGTACACGGGCCGGTCGGCCCGGTTCGGTGCGGTGGGGGTGCCGGACGTGCGGTCGGACGTCGCCGGGGCGGACGTCGCCGGGTGGGGTGCGGTCGGTTCGGGCGCCGTCGGGTGGGGCGCTGTGGAGTCGGCCATGAGCGCGAGCGTAATCACGCACCCGATTGATGGGTCTCGGTCAAGACCGGAATTGGTTGCGGATTGATCACGCCTGTGGGAAGAGTGCGCGGAGTCGACGGAGCCCGAGTGCGGGAGGGACGACCCGGTCACCCGGCGCGCTCCGCACCGGCCGTCGGTGAGACGTGGGGGCGTGAAGGCTTGGGGGCGCGGGCGTCGAGGCGTGGGAGCGCGCGGGCGGCGGTGTCCTCAGGGCGCCTGGGTGGCGTCGGGGCGGACCCGCCTGGGCCGCCTCGCCCGGTGCGGATCCCGCCGCCCGGTGGGCCCGTGCGCGGGGTCCGTCCGCCCCGGCTCGATCCCGCCGGGCGCACGGCGTGACGGGGCGGCGGGCGACCCGGGAGGGCGCGGTGTTCAATGGCCCGGTGAACGCCGACCCCCGCGACTCCCGGAACCTGTTCTCGGCACGCGTGGAAGGGGACGGGCTGCTCCTGCGCCCGTGGGACCCGCTGTCCGACGCCGACGTCGACGCCTTCCTGCGGGGCACCAGCGACCCCGAGTTCCAGCGGTGGAACACCCCGATCGTCCCGATCACGGACCCGGACGGCGCCCGTGAGGCGCTCCTGGCGCGGGCGGCCCGCCTCGCGGACGGCACGGGGGTGTCCTTCCGCATCGCGGACGCGGCCGGCGGCACCATCCTCGGGCACATCGGCGTCACCGAGATCCGCCGGCCCCTCCGTGTCGCGCGGATCGGCTACTGGGTGCTGCCCGAGGCGCGCGGGCAGCGGGTGGCCACCCGGGCCCTCGGCCTGGTCGCGCGCTGGGCGTTCGGAGAACTGGGCCTGCACCGCCTGGAGTTGGACCACGCCGTCGGGCACGGGATCTCCTGCCGGGTCGCGGAGCGGTGCGGGTTCCGGTACGAGGGGACGCTGCGCGGGGCACTGTTCGAAGCGGGCCGGCGGGACGCCTACCGTGACGCGCACCTGCACGCGCGGCTCACCACGGACCCGGAGCCCGACCCGCACCCGAAACCGGAGCCGGATCCGAACGCGAACACGGAGCGCGGTACCGCCCGGTGAACGACCCCCGGCGCCCCGGCCGGGCGGCGCGGGAAGATGGGGCATGCCTTCCGACGACTGGTACCTCACCGGCGATCTCGAGGAGTTCCTGGACCGGGCCGGGGACTTCCTCCGCTCACGGCCCGCGCGGCACACCGTGCACCTGACCGTGACGGAGAACCTGCGCTTGCGCGGAGAGCACATCTACGGGGCCGGGGCTCCCGAGTTCGGCGTCCTGGCGGGGGGCGGCGGTGTGCGGGCGGCCTTCCTGCGGACGCCGCCCCATCCGATCGTCCTCACCTCCCTGACCGACGGGGAGGCGGACGCGCTGGCCGCGCGGCTTGCCGGGGCGGGGCGGGCCCTGCCGGGCGTCAACGCCGAGCGCGACACCGCCGCCGCGTTCGCCGCGGCCTGGCGGCGGCACACCGGCGGCGAAGCAGTCCTCCACCGGCGGCTGCGGCTGTACCGGCTCGGTGAGTTGACCCCTCCGCGGCCCGCCCCGCCGGGCGGTGCGCGGGTGGCGGGTGCGCAGGACCGGGAGCAACTGGCCTGCTGGTACGAGGAGTTCTGCGCGGCCGTCGGGGAACGGGTTGTCCTGGCCCCGGACGAGTGGGCGGGCCAGCGCGTCGAGCGGGGCGACGTGATGTTCTGGCGGCTGCCGGACGGCAGGCCCGTCGCCATGGCCGGGACGACACCCGAGGCCGCCGGTCAGATCCGGGTGTCCGCGGTGTACACGCCGGCCGGGCTGCGCGGACGCGGGTACGCCGGTGCCGTCACCGCGGAGGTCAGCCGGGCCGCTCTCGGCACGGGCGTGCGGGAGGTGCTGCTGTTCACCGACCTCGCCAACCCGACCAGCAACGGGCTCTACCAGCGGATCGGGTACCGGCCGGTGTCCGACTTCGCCGTCCACGACTTCCGCTGACGCCCGGCACGGGCGCGGCGGCCCGTCACGGCCAGAGCAGCTCGCGGGTCCAGCCGTCCCCGGTGCGCCGGTAGCGCAGCCGGGTGTGCCGGCGCCGCTCGTCGCCCTGGAAGAACTCGGCCTCCTCGGGCCGCAGGTGGTACAGGGTCCAGGTGGGGACCTCGGCGGCCGGCTCGCGCCGGGCCTGTTCCCACGCCGCCTCGGAAGCCCGCGCCAGCTCCGCCGGGGAGCCCACGACCTCGCTCTGGCGGCCGGTGAGCGCGGCGGCCAGGGCCCCCGTCGAACGGGCGTGGAGGTCGGCCTGCGACTGCTGCCGCGGGGCCGCCGCGACGCGGCCCCGCAGGCGGACCTGGCGGCCCAGGACCGGCCAGTAGAAGGTGAGCGCCGCGTACGGGCGGGCGGCCAGTTGGCGGCCCTTGCGGCTGCCGGAGTGGGACGCGAAGGACCAGCCGTCGGCGTCCGCGCCGTGCAGGATCACGATCCGGCTGTCCGGCTGGCCGTCCTCGCCGGCGGTCGCCAGCGACATGGTGTGCGGCTCCCTCTCCCCGGCGGCGACCGCCTCGGCGAACCACTTGGTGAACAGGGCGAGGGGCCCGGCGGGCGCGGTGGCCGGGTCCAGCGGGGGCAGCTCGGTGACCTCCGGGTCCCAGACGCGCAGTGACCTCAGGAGCTCGTGAAGATCGGTTCCCATGCCGTCGAGTATCCCCGGGGCCGTCCGGCCGCACCGCCGTCACCGCCGGACCCGGTCGGTCGGTCCCTGCGGTTGAGGAGCCCGCCGGCAGGCCGCAGTCTGGTGGTGGCCGGTCCCGAAGGAGCGGGGCGCCGCCCGCCGTACCCGTAGGGCGGTCGCGACGGACGGGTGCCCGGCACCGGACGGCGCGGGCCCGGCCGGCCGTCGACGGGAGGAGGGTGGCCCGGTGAGCGCGGGACTGGGGGTCCGGACGGTGCGGAAGGTGTCCTCCACGCGGGCCTTCGCACGCGTCGGCCCGCACGTCGTGCCCGCGCTGGACCGCGCCCTGCACCGCCTCACGCGCGGGAGGGCGATGCTCGCCGAGGCGCTGCTGCCGGGTCTGATGCTCACGTCCACGGGTGCCCGCAGCCGTCTGCCCCGGCGGACCCCGCTCACCTGCCTGCCGGATGACGGCGGGCGGGGCTGGGTGGTCACCGGGTCCAACTTCGGGCGGGCCGGCCACCCGGCCTGGACGTACAACCTGCTCGCCCACCCCGACGCCGAGATCGGCTTCAGGGGCGAGGACATCCCGGTGCGGGCCCGGCTGCTGGCGGGGGAGGAGCGCGCCGCCGCCTGGGACGCCGTCGTCGCCCGCTGGCCGCCGTACGCGGTGTACCAGGCGCGCGTGGAGCGGGAGATCCGCCTCTTCCGTCTCGTGCGGCGCTGAACCCGCGGGAGGCGCCGGGTGACGGCCGCACGACGACCGGCTCACCGGGCCGTGCCCCCACAACGCGGCAGGCGGCGGTTCACCGCAGTGAACCGCCGCCTGCCTGACAGGACGTGGGGCGTGGGAACGGGCCCGGAACCGTGGGGACTACCGCGTGGGCTTCCTCCCGGTGACACCCAGGAAGACCAGCAGTGCGAGGTTGAGCTTGAGGTCGGCCTGCTTCACGCCGAAGCCCTTCTGGTGCAAGGCGACCGCCGCGAGCATCGCGACGAGCGAACCGGCGATCGCGGTCGGGTTCACGTCCTTGTCGACCCGCCCTTTGGACTGGAGTTCGGCCACGGTGTCCGCCAGTGAGCTGATCACCGGATTCAGGATCCTGGCGCGGATCTTGGCGAAGCGCTTGTCGCCCTCCGCGGCGCCGAGGTCGATCACGCGCAATATCGCGTCGTTCGCGCGCCAGAACTCCAGGAAGCCCTCCACCAGTTCCTGGGCGGTCTGCCAGCCGGCCCTGCCGGCCCAGGAGCGCCCCTCGAGCAGCTCGGCCAACCTGGCCCCCTCGGGGACCACTTGCTCGGCGATCTCCAGGACGGCGCTCTCGACGTCCGGAAAGTACTGGTAGAAGGTCGCGGGCGAAGTGCCCGCCCTTCGGGCGACGTCGATGACCTTGACGTCCCGGTAGGGGGAGGAGCTGAGCATCTCTCTGAGGCAGTCGAGCAGCTTCTGCCGGGTCGCCTGCCCACGCCGGCCGGCCACGCGGCCGTCGACGGTACGCACTTGTCCTGTCATGCCGTCAGCTTACCGACGGGGGGTGGGAGCGCGATTCGGCCGACTGCAAACGGGGGTCGGAGGCACGAGGAGCACGCTGTGCCTGGTCTGCGGCCTGCGGGCGGCCCGGTTACTTTGACGGTATGGCCGAAAACTGGGCATCCGCGTATACGGAGGGCGTCCCGTGCTGGGTGGACGCGCAGCTCCCCGACGTCGAGGCCGGCAAGCGGTTCTACGGTGAGCTCTTCGGGTGGGCCTTCGAGGAGGCGGGGCGGGGCGGCTCGGTGTGGGCGCGGCTGGACGGCGAGCCCGTCGCCGCGCTCGCGCACAAGGCGGACGGCCGGCTGCCCACCGTGTGGACGGTGTACTTCGCCGCCCCGGACGCCGGGGCGCTGGCCGCGCGGATCCGGGCCGGCGGCGGGCAGACCGTCACGCCGCCGCTGTCGCTGGACGGCCTCGGCACGGCCGTCCTCGTGGCCGACCCCGAGGGCGCGGTCTTCGGCCTGTGGCAGCCGGGCCGGCACCAGGGCTTCGGCCGGCGCCACGCGGTGGGCTCGTTCGCCTGGGCGGAGCTGTACGCCCGCGACACGGTAGGCGCCAACGCCTTCTACGGCACCCTCTTCCACGACGCCCTCTTCGGCCCCGGCGCCGAGCCCGACTTCGGCCGCGCGCCCGTCGTGGACGTCTTCCCGCCCGAGATGCCGCCCCACTTCCTCGTCCACTTCCGGGTCGGGGACTGCGAGGCGGCCCTCGACGACGTGCACCGGCTCGGCGGCCGGACGCAGGCACCGCCCTTCGAGACGTCGTACGGAACCGTGGCCGTCGTCCTCGACAATCAGGGGGCGTCCTTCGCCGTGCTCCAGAGGTGAAGGACGCCCTTCCGAGGTGAAACGGGGGGTTTGCGGCGGGACACCCCGATTCGTCGCCGGGTTCGCAACCAGTGCCCGGGACAGGAAGAATCGGGGTGCGTGCCGCCAGGGCGGTGCGGTGGTGAGACGCTGCACTTCGGTCGCGTCCACAGGTGGGCGGCGCGGCTCGTACGGGGAGGTGGCAGGCAAGTGGTGGATCAGCTGACGCAGCACGATCCGCGGCGGATCGGGCCGTTCGAGGTGCTGGGACGGCTGGGTGCCGGCGGCATGGGGCTGGTCTATCTGGCGCGCTCGGCGTCGGGCCGGCGCGTGGCGATCAAGACGGTGCGCACGGAACTGGCCGAGGACCAGCTGTTCCGGGTGCGCTTCACCCGGGAGGTGGAGGCGGCGCGGGCCGTCTCCGGGTTCTACACGGCCGCGGTCGTCGACGCCGACCCGCGCGCCGCCGTGCCGTGGCTGGCCACCGCCTACGTGCCCGCCCCCTCCCTCGAGGAGATAGTGACCGAGTGCGGGCCGCTCCCGGCCCAGGCGGTGCGCTGGCTCGCCGCCGGCGTCGCCGAGGCGCTGCAGTCGATCCACGGGGCCGGACTGGTGCACCGGGACCTGAAGCCCTCCAACGTCCTCGTCGTCGAGGACGGCCCCCGGGTGATCGACTTCGGCATCGCCTCCGGTGTGTCGAACACCCGTCTGACGATGACGAACGTCGCCGTCGGCACGCCCGCCTACATGTCGCCGGAGCAGGCGAAGGACTCGCGCAGCGTGACCGGCGCCAGCGACGTCTTCTCCCTCGGCTCCACCCTCGTCTTCGCGGCCACCGGCCACGCGCCCTTCCACGGCGCCAACCCGGTGGAGACGGTCTTCATGCTGCTGCGGGAGGGCCCGGACCTCGAAGGGCTGCCCGACGAGTTGCGGCCGCTGATCGAGTCCTGCATGCAGATGGAGGCGCCGGCCCGCCCCACCCCGGCCGACCTCCAGGCCCAGCTCGCCCCCCACCTGTTCGGCTCCGGCTCCGACGACAGCGGCACCGCCTCGGCGTGGCTGCCCGAGCGGGCGGTGAGTCTGATCGAGGGCCGCCGCGGCGGCCGCCCGCCCGGCCGGCCCGCCACCGCCGGCCCCCGCGGCGGCCGGCCCCACGTGCCGCCCCCGCCGGCGCACGACCCCGTCGTCCCGGGGCCGTCCGTGCCCGCGCCGTTCGTCCCGGCGCCGGCCGGCGCTCCCGGCACGGGCCCGGTGCGGCTGGCCGGGGCCCCGGTGCCGATCGGCCCCGGGCCGCGCGTGGCCGACGCCCGCGCCGCCGCCGTCAAGGCGCCCCCGCCGGAGGCCGGCCTGGCCGCGTCCTGGTCCAAGCCGCGCCCCGGCGTCAACGGCGTCGACGGCGCCGTGCCGCCGGTGCCGGCCGCGCCCCCGGAGGCCGCCGCCGGCTGGCGCCCCTGGCGCTTCCGCATGTCGAACGACGTGTGGGGGACCCCGTCCGTCGCCGGCGACCTCGTCTACGTCACCTCCTTCGAGGTGCACGCCCTCGACGTGGCCACCGGCCGCCGCCGCTTCAAGACCCGCGACGTGGCCTGGTCGATGGCGGTCGCCGACGGCCGTGTCCACGCCTCCGACGGACCCACCCTGTTCGCCCTCGACGCCCGCGAGGGCGCCGACCTGTGGCGGCTGCAGACGGACGCCTGGGTGTACTCCCTCAAGGCCGACCGGGGCACGGTCGTCACCGGCACCCGCGGCGGCGGCGTACAGGCCTGGGAGGCGGCCAACGGCCGCAGACTGTGGGAGATCACCGGCGCGCAGGCCGACTTCGAGTCGCCGGAGGCCGGCCCCGCCCTCCACGACGGCACGGTGTACGTCTGGCAGGACGCCCGCCTGCGCGCCCTGGACGCCCGCACCGGCGACGAGCGCTGGTCCTACCCGATCGGCGACGCGGCATCCTGCGGCGGCGTCCCGGTCCGGCTGACCCCGGCCTCCGACGGCTACGTCTACGTCTCGGCGGGCACCCGCGTGCTCGCCCTGGACGTGGCGAGCGGCCGGGTGCGCTGGCACTTCGAGGCCCCCGCGGTCTTCCTGTGCCCGCCCGCCTTCGTACCCGGCCCGGCCGTGACCGGCGGCGGCCTCTACCTGACCGACTACCTCGGCACGGTCTACGCCCTGGACGCCACCGACGGCCGCGACCGCTGGCGCATCGCGACCGAGGCCCGGGCGGCGATCGACCCGGTGCTGGTCGCCGCCGGACACGTGCACGTCGGCAGCGGCAAGGGCCTGTACACGCTGGACGCGGTGACGGGCACGCCCAAGTGGCGTTTCCAGGCCGGCGGCGAGATCGTCGGGTCCCCGGCGGTCGCCGAGGGCCGCATCCACTTCGGCTCCACCGACCACCTGCTGTACACCCTCAAGGCCGACGACGGCCGGCTGCGCTGGAAGCTGGCGACCGGCGGCGAGATCACCGGCTCCCCGGTGGTCAGGGACGGCGTCGTGTACGCGTGCAGCAAGGACCGCTGCGTGTACGCCCTGGACGCGGAGAAGGGCACGGGGACCGCGCGCACCACGTGACGGGCCGGCTCCCCGCCGGGTGGGCGGGTGACGGCCGTCGTACCGGTTCACGGAAGGGCCCGGACGGCGGCCGTCGCTCTCGGACGGACGGCGGCCGGTCGCGCACCGGTCACCGTTCCCGCTCACGACGCTACTCCCCGTGCGCACCGTCCGCCAGGCGACGCCGGGCGCACGGCCCCGGGGGCGGTCCGGCGGATCGAGCCGGAGGAGACCGGCGGCACCGCGCGGATCAGGCCTGCCGGATCCGGGTTTCCGGCACGACAGGCCGGACAGCCCCTAAGGTGGGCCCATGGGGATACGGGGGCGGGGGCTCAGGTTCACGGTGGTTCTGGCGGTCACGGTGCTCGCGCTGACGGGCTTCTCCCGGGGCCACGGGCACAGCAGCCGGCACGGCGGCGGCTCGGGCGGCGGGTGCAGCAGTTCCAGCCAGGACCACGACGGTTCGTCGTCGTACGGCTCCAGCGGCGGAAGCGGGGGAAGCAGCGACTACGTGGGCAGCGGCGACAGCTACCCCACGAGCGACGCGAGCAGCGGCGACAGCTACTCCTCCAGCGGCGGAAGCGCAGCCGACAGCGACTCCACCAGCGGCGGGGGCACCGGCTACGGATCCACTCACCGCCGCCCCGCTCGCACCCCCAGCGCTTCATCGCCCGGCCACGGCCTGAAGGACGCCACGGTGGAGCTCCTGAGCTGCCCGACCGGGACGAGGCCGTGGGCCGAGGTGGAGGTCACCAACCCCAACGGCCGCGAGGCGGACTTCCGGGTGGTGGTGCACTTCCTGGACGGGGCCTCCCTCCCCGTCGACGACGGCGTGACGGAGGTCGCGGTGGCCGCCGGCGGCACCAGGACCGCCGTCATCCCCTTCGACGTCTCCCGCGTGTCCGGCTACGAGCACTGCGAGGCCGTACCGCGGGCCGAGCCGGTGGACTGACGGCCCCGGACACACGTCGACCGCGGCGGCTCCCCTCCGCGCCGCCGCGGTCGTGCCCCGTGTGAGGGAGACCTGTCAGACGGGCTCGCCCGTCGCGTGGATGTTGTCCGTGGTGGCCTCGCCGGTGCCGTCGTCCGCCTTGAGCGGGTTCTCGGTGGTCAGCGGCTCACCGGTGGCGTGGATGTTGTCCGTGCGAAGGGTGTCCGCTTTCGCGTCGGTCGCGTGGATGTTCTCGGTTCTCAGGTCGTCGCTCATGACGGCTGCCTCCCCGTTAGGGCTCGGTTCGATGGTGCGGTGCCCGGCCGGCGACTCCCCCGTTCGGCCGCCGGCCGGGCCGCTCGGGCCGCTCGCCCTGGGGCACGGCCCGAAGGTCGCCCGCCTGCCCCCCGACGCGGCGGTTCGACCACTTCACAGTGGCGGACGGCGATAAACGAATGATGAACGCCCACCGTGGGGGCCACGGAAGCCTGCCACGGAAGGGACGGCCGGCGCACGGCCCTTCGTCGTCCGGGGCGCTCAGGCCACGGCCAGCGGGTTGAGCAGTGCGCGTACCGTCGCGGCCTCCGGAGCGTCCAGCGCCTCGAAGATGTCCAGCGACTCCCGCCAGCAGACCTGTGCACGGCCGGTGTGCCCGATGGCGTGCAGGGCGCGGCCGAGGACGACCAGCACGTTCCCCCGCCGCCAGGCGCCGCCGGTGTCGCGCAGCACGCCCAGGGCGAGCTCCGCGTTGGCCGCCGCCTGCGCGGGGCGCTGCGCGGCGAGGTCCACCTCGGCCAGGCGGAACAGCGACATGCCCTCCCAGAGCTGCTGGCGGCTGTCCCGGAAGACCGCCAGGGCCTCCTGGAGACGGGCCGCGGCCTCCGTCGTCCGCCCGCTCTGCGTGAGGGCGAGCCCCAGCGCGTACCGGCCGTTGGCGCCCTTGAGGGCGTGGCCCATGGCGTCGTACATGTCGGTGCCCTGCCGGGCCAGGGTCACGGCGCTGCGGGTGCGTCCGGTGGCCAGGTGGATGCGCGAGAGGTTGCACAGCGCGCTCGCCTCACCCGGGCGGTCCAGGCAGGCGCGGAAACCCTCGATGGCGCGGGTCAGGCGGGCCTCGCCGTCGTCGTAGCGGCTCTGGTAGAGGGCGATCACGCCGAGCGTGTTGTCGGCCCAGCAGGACGTCAGCGGGTCGGCGCCGGCGCTGAGGGCCGCGGCCTGCTCCGCGGCCTCGACGGCGAGGTCGAAGCGCCCGGTGATGTGGTGGACGTACGCCACCATGATCAGGGCGCGGGCCTCCGCCCGGGCGTCCCCGGACCGCCGCGCGGCCTCGCGCAGCAGGGACGCGACGCCCTCGTACGCCTTGGAGTTCGTGCCGGACTCGGCCAGGTCCACGGACGCCCACAGGGTGTCGACGGCGCGCCTGAGGACCGCCGCGCCTGCTCCCGCCGTGCCGCTCCCGCCGTCCGCCCGGGGCGCGGGGGCCGCCGTCTCACGGGCGTGGTCCTGCCGGGCCGGGCCGGCCGCCTGGCGCACGCAGGCCAGCAGGGACACCGCCTCCGTGTGCCGCCAGTCCTGCGCCCGGTGCCGGTCCGGGAAGGTCAGGCCCGGGTACCGGGTCCGCTCCAGGTGGTCCACCAGCCGGTCCCCGGGCCGTTCGATCGCGTACGCGTCCGCCGCCGTGGCCAGGTAGAAGTCCAGCAGCCGCGACAGTGCCGCGGCGCGTTCGCCCGGCGGGTGCTCGTCCCGCTCGGCGCACGCCCGCGCGTACAGGCGGACCAGGTCGTGGAAGCGGTACCGGCCGGGCGCCGCCGACTCCAGCAGGGACGTGTCGACGAGGGACTCCAGCAGGTCCTCCGTCTCCGCCGCCGGCAGGTCCAGCACCGCCGCGGCCGCCGCCAGGGAGATGTCCGGGCCGTCGGCCAGGCCCAGCAGGCGGAACGCCCGGGCCTGGGCCGGCTCCAGTTGGCCGTAGCCGAGTTCGAAGGTGGCCTTCACGGCCAGGTCGCCGGCCTGGAGCTCGTCCAGACGGCGCCGCTCGTCGGCCAGCTTCGCGGCGAGGACCGACACCGTCCAGGTACGGCGGGCGGCCAGACGGGACGCCGCGATGCGGATCGCCAGCGGCAGGAAACCGCACGCCGCCACCACGTCCAGGGCCGCCTCGCGCTCGGACCCCACCCGATCCTCACCGACGATCTTCGTGAACAGCGACAGCGCCTCGTCCGGCGACATCACGTCCAGGTCGACCAGGTGGGCGCCGGCCAGGCCGACCATGCGCACCCGGGACGTGACCAGGGCGGCGCAGCCGTCGGTGCCCGGCAGCAGCGGTCTCACCTGCGCCGCGTCCCGGGCGTTGTCGAGCAGGACCAGCACCCGGCGGCCGGCCAGCACCGACCGGTACAGCGCCGCCCGCTCCTGGAGGGTGTCCGGGATCGCCGGGTCGGCGGTGCCCAGCGCCCGCAGGAAGGAGCCGAGGACCGCCTCCGGCTCCGCCGCCCGCGGCCCCGCGCCCTGCAGGTCGACGTAGAGCTGCCCGTCCGGGAAGGCGGCCCGCGCCCGGTGCGCCACGTGCACCGCCAGCGTCGTCTTGCCCACGCCCCCGATGCCGGCCAGGGCCGACACCGCCATCACACGGCCCTCCGCCGAGGCCAGCACGTCGCCCAGCTCGGCCACGAAGGCGTCCCGGCCGGTGAAGTCCGGCACCGTCGCGGGCAGTTGCGCGGGACGTACCGGCACGTGCGCCGGCTCGGCCACCGGCGCCGACGGCTCCGCGAGGGCCGGGTCCGCCCGGAGGATCCGCTGCTGCAGCTCACGCAGTTCCGGGCGGGGGTCCACGCCCAGCTCGTCGGCGAGCAGCCGCCGGGTGTCGGCGTACACCGCCAGGGCCTCCGCCTGCCGGCCGCTGCGGTACAGCGCCAGCATCAGCAGTTCCCGCAGGCACTCGCGCAGCGGATGCGCCGCCGTCAGCGCCGTCAGCTCCGAAACGGCCTCCGCGTGGCGGCCCTGCTCCAGGTCCATGTCCAGCCGGGCCTCCAGCAGCTGGAGCCGCCACTCCTGCAGCCGTACGCGCTGGCCCTCCGCGTAGGGGCCCGGCACTCCGGCCAGCGGCTCCCCGTCCCACAGGGCCAGCGCGCGGTTCAGCACCTCGCGCGCCCGGGACAGGTCCCCCGCGGCCCGGGCCCGCTCGGCCTGCGCGGTCAGCCGCCGCGCGACCGTCAGGTCCAGCGCGTCCTCGTCCGCCCCCCGTACGGCGTAACCGCCCGACTCGCTCACCAGCACGCCGGGGTCCAGCACCTTGCGCAGGCGGGAGGCGTACGTGCGCAGCGCGGCCAGCGCCCGGGACGGCGGCTCCTCACCCCACAGCGCGTCGATCAGCTCCGCCGCCGTCGCCGTGCGGCCCTCGCGCAGCAGCAGCGCGGCCAGCAGGGCGCGCTGCTGGGGGGAGCCGGTGGCGAGCGGCGCGTCGCCGCGCCAGGCGCGCACCGGGCCGAGCACGCCGAAGCGCAGCCGGGCCGGCTCCTGCGGGGAGCCGGAACGCCGCTGCTCCGGTACTCGCGGTAGACCCTCCATGCCGTCCCCCTGGATATGCCGAACAACCACGTCAGTTTGCCTTGTTCAGGCGGGTTGCGTCAGCAGCCGCAGACGCCGGACACCAGGCGGCGCACCGGAGGAACGGGGCCCGGACGGGGTTTTCACACAGGTCCGCGGGGGCTTCGGCGCCGCCGCGCACCGGCCCGCGTGGATCGTGTGCGGTCCTTGTGCGCACCACGTGTGCACCGCGGAACCCGGACGGCGGGCGCCGGACGACGGCATCGCGCGGCCGGACCCGCCGAAGGGGCCGCACCCCCCATCAGGTCCGCGCGCCCCGCCACCCGGAGGACACCGGGCCGACGCCGGGAGGGCGGACCGGCCACGCCCGTTCGCACTGATCACCGCAATCGTATGCTCGAAGGATGACGACCTCCGCGGCCTCCGGAACCGGCCCCACCGAGAACTCCCTGCGGCGCGCCCTCAAACGAGCCCGCGACGGCGTCGCGCTGGACGTGGCCGAGGCGGCCGTGCTCCTCCAGGCCCGCGGCGGGCACCTGGAGGACCTCGCCTCCTCCGCCGCCCGGGTGCGGGACGCGGGCCTTCAGGCCGCCGGCCGTCCCGGCGTCATCACCTACTCCAAGAGCGTCTTCGTCCCGCTGACCCGGCTGTGCCGCGACAAGTGCCACTACTGCACCTTCGTCACCGTGCCCGGCCGGCTGCGCCGCGACGGGCACGGGATGTTCATGTCCCCCGACGAGGTCCTCGACATCGCCCGCCGCGGTGCCGAACTCGGCTGCAAGGAAGCCCTCATCACCCTCGGCGACAAGCCCGAGGACCGCTGGCCCGAGGCACGCGAGTGGCTCGACGCGCACGGCTACGACGACACCGTCGCCTACGTCCGCGCGATCTCCATCCGCATCCTGGAGGAGACCGGGCTGCTGCCGCACCTCAACCCCGGTGTCCTGACGTGGACGGATTTCCAGCGCCTGAAGCCGGTCGCCCCCTCGATGGGGATGATGCTGGAGACCACGGCCACCCGGCTGTGGTCCGAGCCGGGCGGCCCGCACCACGGCTCCCCCGACAAGGAACCCGCCGTGCGGCTGCGGGTGCTGGAGGACGCCGGGCGCTCCTCCGTCCCCTTCACCTCCGGCATCCTCGTCGGCATCGGCGAGACGTACGAGGAGCGCGCCGAGTCGCTGTTCGCGCTGCGCAGGATCTCCCGGGCCCACCACGGCATCCAGGAACTGATCATCCAGAACTTCCGTGCCAAGCCGGACACGGCCATGCGCGGCATGCCCGACGCCGAACTGGACGACCTCGTCGCCACGGTCGCCGTCGCCCGGCTCGTCCTGGGCCCGTCCGCCTGCCTGCAGGCCCCGCCCAACCTGGTGGACGCCGAGTACGGGCGGCTCATCGGCGCCGGCATCGACGACTGGGGCGGCGTCTCCCCGCTCACCATCGACCACGTCAACCCCGAACGTCCCTGGCCCCAGATCGAGCAGCTCGCCGAGAAGTCCCGGGCCGCCGGCTTCGAGCTGCGCGAACGGCTGTGCGTCTACCCGGAGTTCGTCACCCGCGGCGAGCCCTGGCTGGACCCGCGGCTGCTGCCGCACGTGCGTGCCCTCGCCGACCCCGAGACGGGCCTCGCCCGCGAGGACGCGGTCGTCGAGGGCCACCCGTGGCAGGAGCCCGAGGAGGTCTTCCAGGCGTCGGGCCGCACCGACCTGCACCGCACCATCGACACCGAGGGACGCACCACGGACCGCCGCGACGACTTCGACGAGGTGTACGGCGACTGGGGCGCCCTGCGGGAGGCGGCCCGGCCCGGCATGGTGCCCGAGCGCATCGACACCGACGTGCGCGCGGCCCTGCGCACCGCCGCCGACGACCCGACGAGGCTGACCGACGAGGAGGCCCTCGCCCTCCTGCACGCCGACGGCCCGGCCCTGGACGCGCTGTGCCGCATCGCGGACGACGTGCGCCGGGCGGCGGTCGGCGACGACGTGACGTACATCGTCACGCGGAACATCAATTTCACCAACGTCTGCTACACCGGCTGCCGTTTCTGTGCGTTCGCCCAGCGCCGCACGGACGCCGACGCCTACACGCTCTCCCTGGAGCAGGTCGCCGACCGCGCCCAGCAGGCGTGGGACGTGGGCGCGGTGGAGGTGTGCATGCAGGGCGGCATCCACCCCGACCTGCCGGGCACGGCGTACTTCGACATCGCGAGGGCGGTCAAGGAGCGCGTCCCCGGCATGCACGTGCACGCCTTCTCGCCGATGGAGGTCGTCAACGGCGCGACGCGGACCGGGATGTCCGTGCGCGAGTGGCTGACGGCGGCCAGGGAGGCGGGCCTGGACACGATCCCGGGCACGGCCGCCGAGATCCTCGACGACGAGGTCCGCTGGGTGCTGACCAAGGGCAAGCTGCCCACGGCCACCTGGATCGAGGTCGTCACGACGGCGCACGAACTCGGCATCCGCTCCAGTTCGACGATGATGTACGGCCACGTCGACCAGCCCCGCCACTGGCTCGGCCACCTGCGCACCCTGGCCCGGATCCAGCAGCGGACCGGCGGCTTCACCGAGTTCGTGACCCTGCCCTTCGTCCACACCAACGCGCCCGTCTACCTGGCGGGCATCGCCCGGCCGGGCCCGAGCATGCGCGACAACCGGGCCGTGACGGCGATGGCCCGCCTGCTCCTGCACCCGCACATCTCCAACATCCAGACGAGCTGGGTGAAGCTGGGCACCGAGGGCGCGGCCGAGATGCTCCGCTCCGGCGCGAACGACCTCGGCGGCACGCTGATGGAGGAGACCATCTCCCGGATGGCCGGCTCGTCGTACGGCTCGTACAAGTCGGTCAAGGACCTGGTCGCGGTCGCCGGGGCGGCGGGCCGGCCGGCGAAGCCCCGGACCACGCTCTACGGCGAGGTGCCCGAGGAGCGCCGGCGGGCCGCGGCGGCGTCGGACGGCCACCTGCCGGAGCTGCTGCCGGTGCTGGACTGAGCGCGGCGCACTGTCTCGATCCACGCTCGCGTACCTGACGAGCGGGCTGATCCATGCCATGATCCCGCCACGTTGACTCCGGGGGGCGCAGGGTGGCGAGCGACGTACGGACGGGCCGCAGGCGACTGATGGTGACGGGCACCGCCGTGGTGCTGGCCGTCACCGGCATGTCCGGCGACTTCATCTTCAGTGAGCTGAAGGGCAGGCTGGCGCTCGGTGTGTTCGCGGGCGCGGTGGCGGTGGCGGCCGGACTCACGGCGGTCATGCACCGGCACGTCGACGAGGCCGACGACTCCGACGGCTCGCAGGGCGCGCGGGCCGAGCCGCGCCCGGCGAACGTGCCGCACCAGCTCCCGCCCGAACACGTCCTGGTGGACTGGGGCATGCTCAGCGCCAGCCTCGTCGAGCGGCTCCGGGACGTGCCGACGCCCACCGGCGGCACGCTGCCGGGGGACCCGGCCGTGGGGCAGTCCAGGGTGATCGTCGTCCACGGAGCCGGCGGCACGGGCAAGACGGCACTCGCCCTGCACGCGGCGCACCGGGTGAAGGCGCACTATCCGGACGGGCAGCTCTACGTCAACCTGTGGGGGGACGCGGACAGCCCGCGCGACAGCGGGGAGGTCCTGGGCGAGTTCCTCCAGACTCTGGGGGCGGCCCCCGAGGACATCCCCCGCCGGACCGACGACCGGGCGGCGCGCTTCCGCAGCCTCACGAACAACCTGCGTCTGCTCGTCCTTCTCGACAACGCGCACAGCAGCGAGCAGATCCAGCCACTTCTGCCCGTCGGGCCGGGGTGCTCGGTGCTGGTGACGAGCAGGCGGGCCCTGTCCGCCGGGAACATCACCCCGCGCAACCGGGTCAAGGTCCGGCTCCCCGACGAGAACCAGGCCATGGAGGTGCTGAGCGCACACGCGGGCCGGGACCGGATCGCCTCGGACCCCGCGACGGCCCTGGAGATCGTCCAGTTCTGCGGTCGGCTGCCGCTGGCGCTGCGGATCGTCGGCGCGAAGATCGCGACCCGCGAGGACCTGACGCTGCGGCGGATGCGCGCCCGGCTCGAGGACGAACGCGCCCGGCTGCACGAACTGGTCCACGGGAACGAGAGCCTCCAGGCCTGCCTGTCCCTCACCTACCGCGACCTGCCGGAGCCGGCCCGGGTGACGGCCGGACTGCTCGCCTCCCTTCCCGTCAGCACGCTCACCGACTGGCACGTCCGGTGGTGCCTGCCGGACCCGGCGGCGGCCGGCGGCGTGGCCGACGAACTCGTCGCCGTGGGGCTGATGGAGGCGCACCGCGGGGACGACGAGGAGTCCGGCTACCGCTTCCACGACCTGGTGCGCGTCTTCGCGCGGGAGCAGTACGACGCCCTGCCTCCCCAGGAGCGGCACGACGCCGAGAAGCGTCTGGTGCGTGCCTACCGCGATGCGGTCGTCCACCTGGCCGCGGCCCGCGCACCCGAACTCGGCGCGGAGGCGTCGCGCGAGCGCGCCGGGAACCTGGCCCGGGAGACGGCCGGGGTCTGGGTGGCCGGCGAGAACGAGCGGATCCGGTGGGCGATCACCCGCGCCCGGCGCCTGGGGCTGGACGCCGAGGGCGCGGAACTCGCCGAGGGCTTCACGTACTTCCTCGACGACGTGCGGCTGTCCGCCGAGTCCGCGCGGTGGCTGTTCGACGCGCACGGCGAGCGGCGGGCCCGCGTGGTGGGCAGCCTCCGGCGCGGGCGGGCGGCGGCTGCTCTCGCCGACGCCATGCCGGACACGGCCCTGGAGGTGTTCCTGCCCGGCGGCACCGCCGACCCCGCGGTCCCGCTGACCGCCCGCGACCGGATGGTCGTGGCGCGCGCCCACGCGGCCAGGAGCGACTTCCGCGCGGCCCTGGACCACATGACCACGGCCGTCCGGGAACTGCGCGCCGACGACGACCGCTGGCACGTGCTGTGCTCGCTGGAGAAGCTGGGGGAGTTCCAGCGCTGGCGCGGCGAGCCGGAGCAGGCACGGGAGAGCCAGCAGGAGGCCCTGCGTCTGGCGGAGGAGTCCGGGGACCGGCGCGCCCAGGCACGCCTGCGCCGCACCCTGGCCGAGACGCTCGGCTATCTGCGCCGGCCCGAGGAGGCCGCCCCGCTCCTGGAGCGGGCCGTGCGCGACTTCCGGATCCTGGGAGACCGGGTCTGGGAGGGCGCGAGCCTGTACGCGCTCGGCAAGATCTACCGGCTGCTCGGCCGCCGCGAGGAGGCCCTGGAGACGTACGACAAGGCCGAGGACCTCTTCGGCCCCATGGGCGAGCGCCTGTGGGTGGGCCGCATCGACAACGCGCGCATCCGCGTCTACGCGGGCCTGGGCCGCTTCGACGAGGCCTGGGCGGCGGCCCACGCGTCCCTCGACGTGTTCCGCCGGCTCGGGCACGAGATGTGGCACGCCCACACCCAGCGGGACGTCGGCTGGCTGCACCTGCGACAGGGCCGGCCCGCCGACGCTCTGGGCCCGCTCACCGAGGCGGTCGAGGTGACCGGGCGGGCCGGCGACGCGTACGCCGAGGCCATGGCCCGGCACCTGCGGGGCGTCGCCCACCGCGAACTGGGCCGGCCGGCGGAGGCGCGCGCCGACCTGGAGGCGGCGCTGGACGTCTACCGGGGCGGCGCCTACGAGTGGAACGAGGCGATCGTGCTGCACGACCTCGTCCGGGCCCTGCGCGCCGAGGGCGCCGTGGCGGAGGCGGAGTGCCGGGAGTCCGAGGCGGCCGCCAACCCCGCCTTCGCGCGCATGGCCGGCCGGGACGGCGCCCGGGCCGTGCCGGACGAGGAGTGACCGCGGGGACTGTGCAGCCGATGGGCGGGCCGCTCACAGTACGATGATCCGACCCCCGGCGGAGGGGCCGAACAGCTGAGGAGATGCGTGCCCGTGCCTGCCCGAATACCTTCGTGGGCCTGGGTCAGCGGTCTGACCCTCGGGGCGGTCGCCGCGGTCACCGCTCTGGCGGTGCAGGCCGGCCAGGGACCGCATCCCACGGCCTCGGCCCGGCCGAAGCCGTCCACGTCCGCGAGCGCGCATCCCAAGCCGAAGCCGCCCGCACCGCCCGCGGTGCCCGCCGGCTCCGGTGCCGGGCGGCGGATCGTCTACTCCCTCGGGCAGCACCGGGTGTGGCTGGTGGACGCGGGCGACGCCGCCTCCCGCACCTTCGTCGTCTGGCCGGGCACGGTGAGCCCCGACCCCGGCACCTACACGGTCTCGAAACGACGCGACTCGACGACCGGCTCCGACGGGGTGGCGATCGAGCACATCGTGTACTTCGCCGCCAAGTCCGGCCTGTCGATCGCGTTCTCCAACGCCGTCGACGGCGCCTCGCCGCCGGCCCCCGCCGCGGGCACGCAGACCAGCGGCATCCGCATGCCCAAGGCCGACGGGACGGAGCTGTGGACGTTCGCCACCGGGGGCACGCCGGTCACCGTGGTGAAGTAGCGGCGCCGCCTCAGGCGGAGTGACCGGTGAACCGGACGAACGCCGTCCAGGAGGCGTCCGTGAACGCCAGGCGGGCGCGGTCCCGGTCCTTGGAGTCGCGGACGTGGACGGTGCAGGGGCAGGGGGATATGGCGACCTCAACGCACTCAGGGCCGTCATTGCTGCTGTAGCTGCTCTTGAACCACTTCAGCGCGGAACCGTTCGCGGAGGTCATGTCTCTTCTCCCATGACTTTCTCGATGAAGGCCAGCGACTCCCGCGGCGGGAGGGCCTGCGCCCGGATCATTCCATAGCGCATTTCCATGATCTGAACCTCCCGAGGGTCGCTGATCACGCGGTTGTGGAGCTGGGCCTCCGAGTGCCCCAGTGTCTTACCGTCCCGGAGTTTCAGCACCTGGAGTGAGCCGCCCATCCCTGCGTGGTCTTCACGGTCCGTGGGCATCACCTGGATCGCGACGTGCCGTAACCGGCCCACTTCCAGAAGGTGTTCGAGTTGCCGTCGCAGCACCGTCCGGCCCCCGATCGGCCGCCGCAGCGTCACCTCCTCCTGCACGAACGTGATCTGCGGCCGCGGCACCCGGTCGAAGACCGCCTTCCGTGCCGTTCGCGCGGCGACGTGCCGCTCGATCTCGTCTTCCGTGTACGCGGGCCGTCGCATGGCGTACAACGCCTGGGCGTATTCAGGAGTCTGCAGCAGCCCGTGGACGTGGTGGCTGGCGTAGGCCCCCAACTCCACCGCCTCGTCCTCCAGCTTGGCCAGGTCCCGGACCTTCTTCGGGTACCGCGCCCGCTCCACGTCCTCCTTCATCGCGGAGAGCTTGCCGCCCGCGCCGAGCGCCTCGTCGGCCCGGTCGAGGAAGTCCGGCTTCGGGATCCGGCGCCCGCGCTCCACCGACGAGACCATGTCGTCGCCGTACCCGATCGCGGCCCCGAGTTCCGCCTGCTTCAGCCCGGCGGCCTCCCGCCACATCCTGATCTGCCGGCCGACCGTCCTGAGGACGACCTCGGCCTCCTCGTCCTCCATGGCTTGCCCTCCCGACGGCGTACGGGCGCCGGAGGACTGCGCCCCGCGCCCGCACCGTCACGTTGCGTGCGGTAGTGATCGCTGCTCAGCGTAGGGACGAATGGCGACTCCGGGTGACATGAGCCGGAAACTGACCTTACTGATCGGCTCCCGGACGGCCGACCGTCGCCGCCCGGACCGTTCCGATGCGGTCCGTGAACAGACCGTTCCCGTTCGATTACAGTGCTCAACTGGCGTACGTGCGGACGGTGCCGTGAGGAGGACTGGGTGGGCTCGACGTCCGGTGCCGTCTGGGGCCGTACCGAACAGCAGGACTTCCGCAGCCGGGTGCGCGGCACGTTGCTGGGCGTGGCCGTCGGGGACGCCCTGGGGGCGCCCGTGGACCGGCTGGACCTGCCCGCCGTACGTGAGGCGTACGGGGCCGACGGGCTGCTCGACCTGGCCCCCGCCTACGGGCGCCGCGGGGCCGTCACGCACTTCACGCAGCTGACCCTCTTCTCCGTCGACGGCCTGATACGGGCCCAGGTGCGCCGGGACAGCGGAGCCTGGCACCCGCCGACCGACCTGCACCGGGCCTACCTCCGCTGGGCCGCCACACAGCGGGACTGGGGGCCCGACGAGCGCCGCAAGGAGGACGGCTGGCTGGCCCGCGAGGAGTGGCTCTACGCCCGCCGCGACCCGGACCGGACCCTGCTGCTCGGCCTCGGGGACGAGACGATGGGCACGCTGGAGGTGCCCAAGAACCCGGGTGCCGACGGCCCCGAGGCGGCGGCCCGCTCCGCCCCCTTCGGCCTGCTCGTCGGCTGGGAGCCGAACCTGGTGGTGCAGCTCGCCGTGGAGTGCGCGGCGCAGACCCACGGCCATCCCGTCGCCTGCCTGGCGGCGGGCGCGTACGCGGTGATCGTGCACGCCCTGGCTCGCGGGGACGGTCTCGACGGCGCCGTGCAGAAGGCGCTGGCGCTGCTGGCCGTACGCCCCGGACACCAGCCGGTGTCGGAGGCGCTGCAGCAGGCGCTGGGCGCGGTCCGGCAGGGCCTGCCGCACCCGGGCCGGGTGGAGGAGCTGGCGGGGGAGGGGACGGCGGCGGGCCTGCTGGCCGTCGCCGTGTACTGCGCGCTGGTCGGGGAGGACGTGCGGCACGGCCTGTGCCTGGCGGTGAACCAGAGCGGGCCGTCGGGCGCGGCGGGCGCCCTCACCGGCGGCCTGCTGGGCGCCCTGCACGGCGAAACGGCCCTCCCGCCGGCCTGGCTGGCCGAGCTGGAGGGCCGTCCCACGGTGCTGCTCCTCGCGGACGACTTCGCCATGGAGATGACCCAGGGCCCCGCGCTGCACACCCCGGCGGCATCGTCCCCGGGCTGGCTGGCCCGCTACCCGCGGGAAGCATAGGGGGCGGGCCGGAGGACGCTTCAGTCCTTCGCCGTCAGCCCCACCGCGTCGTCTCCCGCCGCGGCCGGGGCGGGCACCGCCACCGCCGCCGAGTCGTCGTCCGTGTTCACCCGCTCGATGACCGCCAGCCGCTCCGGCATGTCCTCCGGCTTCACGAAGCCGATGACGATGTACAGCACCAGCGACGCCGCCGACGGCACCGACACCTGGTACTGCAGCGGCCCCCCGCCGTCGACGCTCCAGTTGACCGGGTAGTTCACCAGCCAGAAGGCCAGCAGGCCCGTCGCCCAGCTGGTGAGTGCGGCCGTCGGCCCCGACCGCCGGAACGGACGCAGCAGCCCCAGCATCATCGGGATGGCGATCGGCCCCATCAGACCGGCGACCCACTTGATGACGACCGTGATGATGTCCTTGAACGTCGGCGAGTCGACCTGGGTCGCCACGGCCATCGACAGCCCGAGGAACACCACCGTCGTCTCCCGGGCCGCGACGAGCCCGCTGCGTTCGCCCCGATGTGCCGGTCGCCGAGTTCGAGCAGCACCGCGACGAACATCGAGACACCGGCCAGCAACTGGATGACGAACTGCCCCAGTTCGGTCAGTGCGTCCGCCCACAGGCCGCCGATCGTGCAGTAGATCGCCGTGATCACACCGGTGACGAGGATGCCCTGGTTGAGCGAGACCCCGGTGAAGACGGACAGCGGCGTCGCGATCGCCGCCCACTTGGCGCCCACGTCGACGATCTTCAGCAGCATGCCGGACCAGGCGAGCGCCTGCTGGGTGGAGACGTTGTAGCGGTTCTTCAGGTACTCGAGGGGGGAGGCCACGTGGAGACGGGACCGCAGCCGGTTGATCCGCGGGGCGAACAGCCGCGCCCCGATGGCGATGCCGAGCGCGATGGGGAAGGACCAGGTGACGAAGGAGGTGACGCCGTAGGTGTAGGCGATGCCCGCGTACCCGGTGAACATCACCGCGCTGCAGCCCGACATGTGGTGCGAGATGCCGGGCAGCCACCAGGGCATCTTGCCGCCCGCGGTGAAGAAGTCGCTCACGTTGTTTACGCGCTTGTGCGGCCAGACGCCGATCGCGTCCATCAAGCTGAAGTAGCCGGAGCGGGCGCCGAACGGCCGGGGGCGTGCGGCCGGGCAGCGTGCGGCCGGCCCCGGCGCGGCGGCCGCGCCGGGCGGCCGGGGGCGGGCAGGAGGCGAGCCCCCTCGGCGAGGACGGCGGACTCGTCGAGGGGGCTCTTGGTGTGCTGTCTGTGAAGTTGTGGTTCGTGGAAGTTGTGGTGCGTGCTCCTGCCGCCCGGCCCGGAGGCCGCGCCGGCGGACGAGCCCGGCCGGGCGCGCCGGGCCGTGCCGCGCGGCGCGGCCCCGCGCCGGGGCCGCGGGCCCCTTCGGGCCTCAGGCCCTGATCGACGTCACGAACGCGTTCCACGCGTCGGCGGGGAAGGCCAGCACAGGGCCCTCGGGAACCTTGGAGTCCCGGACCGCCATGGCCGCGACCACCGGTGACTTGACCTCGACGCATGCGCCGTTGCCCGTGGAGTACGAGGACTTGGTCCACGTGTCCGTGGCGCCCTGACGAATTGCCATTTCCGCTCCGCATTGCCAGTTGTTGAGTTGCTGTCACCGCACGACGCGTTCGGCTGGAACCCACAGCGCGGTTTGCGCCAACGTTGTTGCTCGATGGCGTGATCGACGCTACTCGCCAACTCCGACCTGCGAAGAGACGATTCACTCGACCGGATGGCATATTCCAGAGCGGTCTTCCGCCCCGACCCGGCGGCGGTGTACTGTGCGGCACCCTGCCGTCGGGGACCCGGTGTTGGGCTGCTCAAGCCCCCGTCGAGGAGTCGCAGCTCAGCGGCCGGCGTACTCCTTCGCGATCTCCGCGATGAACTGGCGCGACTGCTCCACGTTCAGGGCCTGCGCCCGCAGGTGCTCGTACATCACGCTGTACTTCTGGACGTCGTTCGCCTTCTCCAGGTACAGGTCGCTGGTGACGCCCTCGATGTAGACGACGCTGGAGTCGGCCGCGTCCGGGAACTCCAGGATGGCGTACTGGCCGTTGAGACCCGGGTGCGCGCCCATGTCGAACGGGATGACCTGCACGGTCACGTGCGGCAGCTGCGACTGCTCGACGAGGTGCTCGAGCTGCTCCCGCATCAGGGCGCGGTTGCCGACCTCCCGGCGCAGCGCGGCCTCGTCCAGGACGGTCCACAGGCGCAGCGGGTTCTCGGCGGCGGAGATTCGTTCCTGCCGCCGCATCCGGACCTGGACGCGCTTCTCGATGTCCGCGGGCGCCGTCTCCGGCAGCGCCCCCGCGATCAGCGCCTCCGCGTACTGGCGGGTCTGCAGCAGACCGGGGACCACCTGCGGGTCGTACACCCTCAGGCTGGCCGCGTCCGTCTCCAGGCCGATGTAGACGCTGTACGGGATGTCGCCGAAGGAGTGCCACCAGCCCTGCTGGCGCGAGTCCTTGGCCATCTGCATCAGCGACTCGACGACCCGGTGGTCCTCCACCTCGTACACCCCGCACAGGTCACGCACGTCGCGCTGGCTGATGCTGCGCCGGCCGTTCTCCAGGCGGCTGATCTTCGACTGCGACACCAGCAGCCGCTCGGCCACCTCCTCGGCCGTCATGCCCTTGAGCTCGCGGAGCCTGCGCAGCTCCTGGCCCAGCCGGCGTCGCCTGACGGTGGGATTGACATTGGACGCCACGGGACGTGCACCTCCGGCTGCGTGCCTCTACTTTGCGTATCTGCTGGTGAGCAGATTGCCACCAGAGTGCTTCCTACCGCTGGGAAACGCCGGATATGCGCCGGGCGACCGGCGGTCCGTGGGTCCGCGCCCCGGACGCCCGGGCCCCGTGGGTCCCGCGCACGGCCACGGGTCCGTTCGGCACGGGGTGCGGCCGCTGGGTTCGTTCGGTGTCGCGCGCGGCCGGTTCCCGCACGGCCCCAGGCCGATTCGGGTACCGCGCGCGGTCAGGGGCCCCGTTCGGTGCCGCACACGGCATACGTCCGGGCGGGGTGGCGAGACCGTGCGGTCTGGCCACCCCGCCGGGACCAGCGGCTCCCGTACCGGGGGTCCGGGGACCACGGTGCGGCGCCGGGTGGTGCGCTGTCCTGCCGGGCGGACCGTGGCGTGAGCTTCCGGCGCGCCGGGCCGCCGCGCCGCGGCTCAGTGGGCCACGGCACGCGCCATGGATCCCCGGCGCGGCTGCATCGGAACACCGCGCGCGGCTTCCGTCGCCGGCCCGGCTCCCGCGGTCTGGCGGGCGGCCGGCCCCGGGCTGCGGCGCGGCTGCGCCCCCGCGCCGTTCTGGACGTCCATCACGGCGTGCGCCACGAGGCCGCCCATGGGGTCGTGCCGGATCAGGTCCCGCAGCCGGGAACGGGACGAGCGTCCCTCGTTGCCCGGGTACAGGTGCTTGCCGAGCCCGACCGCGTGCGCCAGCGCGGCGAGCGCCGCCGTCCGCGGGTCCGGCGGCACGCCGGTGCGGATCGCGTTGTCCAGCCGGGACCTGATCTCCCGGCTGATGGCCGTGTCCGTGGCCTGGTAGCGAGTGGTCGGCAGCACTCCGCACATCTGGCCGGGCACGGCGGCGACCATGCCGCACCGCTCCAGATGCGAGAGGTAGGTCTGGCGCAACCCCAGACGCGGCCCGCCGATCCAGTGGACCGCCCGTACCGGAGCGCCACGCCTTCGCAGCAACTCCAACGCGCAGTCCAGAGTTGGATCTCCTGTCGGCCGTGGCACCACCACGGCGATACGATCCCCGTCTGGGGCTATCCGTCCGGCCAGCGCCAGCTCCACTAGCTGTGCTCCGGCCAGACCGAGGTCGAGCGACTGCGGCTGCGCAGTGGTACCCGTGGTCGGGTCCAGTGCCAGCAGCAGAAGCTCCTCCGGAATTGTTCTGCGGCTCCTGCCCATCCATGCCTCCCCGCGTGGATGAATGACAGGGTGACCCCTCTCACATTGGTCTGTCGAGGGTGCGTGACCGGTTCGTAAGGGAACCGGCAGGTATGTCGTTCTCGTCTACCGCTTGGGTTCGGCCCGCGTCACAGGACACTGGTACATGGTTCGGACAGCGGTACGGCCGTCGGGGTCAGGCCCCGTGGTCCGGGCGGCAGTTCACGGTTCGGTAGCCGCACGCGGGGCGTGCGGCGCGAGGAGGAGGCATCGGTGGCGGGCGAGTCCCCCGAGAGGTCGAAGCAGCGCGAGTCGTCGGCGGAACCGGCGTCCGGGAGCGCGGCTCCGGTTCCCGAGACGAGGGACGAGGCGCGCGGGGCGCGCGATCCTCGGCTCTCCATGACGGGGAAGTCCGGCGCGGGCGCGAGCCGGTCCGGCGGCGACACGGCGACGAAGGTGCTGTCGGTGCCGACGCCGGCGAAGGGCGGCCGGGACGCCGAGGACGCCGAGGACGCCGAGGACGCTGGAAACGCCGGAGACGCGGCTGCCGGCAGTGGTGACGCCGACGACGCGGCCGGGGCGACCCGGAAGGGCGGCCCGGCGAGGGAGGGCGGCGCGGCCGGGGACGAGTCCGGTGACGCGGGCGCCGGCCCGGAGGGCCAGGACGCGCCGGACACCGCCGGTGAGGCCGGCTCCGGTGAGGGCGACCGCGACCGCGACGGCGGCGAGGCCCGCCCGGGGGCCGGGGGCCTCGGGGACGCCCGCCTGCGCGCCGCCGTGGCCGCCTGGGTCAACTCCGCGGACACCAAGGGCTCCACGGATTCCGACGAGGGCTCCACGGACGCCGGTGCGGACGGCGCCGAGGAGACCACCGACGTCCGGGACGAGGCCGAGGGGGCCTCCGGCGCCGGTACGAAGAGCGCGGCGGACGACGCGTCGAAGGCCGCGGACGAGCGCGCCCGGGCGGCGGACCCGGATGCCGGGGACGCGCGGGACGAGGGCAGCACCGGGACCACCGGGGGCTCCGGCAGGAACGCGACCGAGGCCGACGAGATCTCCACCGGGACGTCGGCGATTCCGGCGCCGGGAACCGCCGCCGCCTCCAAGACCGCGGCCGACCCGCAGGTGTCCGGCGAGCTGAAGGACAGCGACGACGCGGCCACCCTCCGGGACAGGGCGGCGCCCGGCGACGGCAGGCGCACGGAGGCCACCGACCGGAACGGTTCGGCCACCGGTGTCGCCGCGGCCGGCCCGGAAGCCGACGCCGCCCCGCGACTCGCGTCCGACCCCGCCGGCCAGGACCGCCTCCCGGACGGCAGCCGGAAGCACGACCGGAAGCCCGACGAGGACGAGGACCAGCACCACGGCCGGGGCGACCGCGAGGAAGCGCGCGACGGTGAAGGCGCCGACGAGAGCACCGGCGCGGCCGGCCGCGGCTCCGGCGCCGAGCGCCCCGTGGACCAGCCCACCACGATGCTGAAGCTGGGCCCCGCCGCCAGGCCGCCGGTCGACCAGCCGACCACGATGCTGAAGCTGGGCGGCGCGGCCAGGTCCTCCGGGAAGCAGGCACCGGAGACCCCGAAGGAGGCACCGGAGTCCCCGGAGCAGGCACCCGAGCCCTCCGAGCGGACCTCCGAGTCCTCGAAGAAGACTCCCGAGCCTTCGAAGAAGACGCCCGAGCCCACGAAGCAGGCACCCGGGTCCCCGAAGCGCACCCCCGAGCCCTCGAAGCAGGCACCCGGGTCCGAGACCGCCGCCGAGCGCACCAGCAGGTTCGTCGCGCTGAAGCCGCTCGACGCCCCGGCGACCCGGAAGCCGAAGTCCGGCACCACCGGTCCCGGCGCCCCCGCCGGCACCGCGGGTCCCGCCGTCCCCGCCGACGCCACGCGGCCCGTCCCGCAGCTCGGCCCCGAGCGCACCACCCAGCAGCCGCTGCCGCCGAAGCCGCCGCTCGACCTGCTGGCCGAGCTGACGAACACTCCGCCGCCCCCGCCCACCCCGCTGCGCACCTTCGTACGCCGCGTCAAGATCTGGACGCCGCTGGTCCTTCTGCTGGTGGTCGTCTTCGCGGTCGTACAGACTCTGCGGCCGCTGCCGGCGCCCACCCTGGACCTCACGGCCGAGGAGACGTACACGTTCGACGGGGGCAAGGCGGACCTCCCTTGGCCGTCCGACGGGCAGGGCGCCCTCGACGTCCAGGGCATCGGCACGTTCGGCTCCTCCGGCGACCAGAAGCCGGCGCCCATCGCGAGTGTCGCGAAGGTGATGACGGCCTACCTGATACTGCGGGACCACCCGCTGAAGGACGGCGACGGCGAGAAGATCAAGGTGGACGAGCCCGCCGAGCGGCAGGCGACCAACGACGGCGAGTCGACGGTCAAGGTGCACGCCGGTGACACCATCACCCAGAAGGAGGCCCTGGAGGGCGTCCTGATCGCGTCCGCGAACAACGTGGCCCGGTTGCTCGCGCGGTGGGACTCCGGCTCCGAGAAGGCGTTCGTCGGCAAGATGAACGACGCGGCCAAGGGGCTCGGGATGACGAACACGACGTACACCGACCCCTCGGGCCTGGAGAAGACGACGGTCAGCACGGCCGTGGACCAGGTGAAGCTGGCCAAGGCGGCGATGAAGGACCCCTCCTTCCGCGACATCGCCAAGATGATGGAGTACGTCGACTACAAGGGCGCCAAGCACCCCAACTGGAACCGCCTGGTGGGCTCCAACGGCGTCATCGGCATCAAGACCGGCACCACCACGGCCGCCGGCGGCAACCTGGTGTTCGCGGCCACCAAGAAGGTCGGCGACGACACGAAGACCGTCGTCGGCGCGGTGCTCAGCCAGGGCCCGGGCGGTGAGGACAACACCATCCTCAGCGGCGCCCTGGACGCGGCCGACAAGCTGATCCGCGCCGCCCAGGACGCGCTGAAGCCGGCCACGATCCTGAAGAAGGGCGACGTCGTCGGATACGTCGACGACGGGCTCGGCGGCCGGACCCCGGTCGCCGTCACCGAGGACGTCACCGCCGTCGGCTGGGCCGGACTGCGGGTGAAGCTGTCGTTCGCCTCCGACCGGGTGCCGCACGTGGCGAAGCCCGGCACCAGGGTCGCCACGCTCACCGTCGGCGACGGCGGCACCAGCGGCGCCGTCCAGGTCCCCGTCGCCCTGACGAAGGACCTCGTCGAGCCGGCCTGGACGGACAAGCTGACCCGGGTCGGCTGACCCGCGCCACCCCGCCCCGCCCAGGGAACCCCACCCGGGAGTCCCTGGGCGGGGTGCGTGCTAGCGTCGCGAACCGGGGCACGCCGCCGGTCGCGGAGGGCGGCCGGGGGAACGACAGGGAAAGCGGCCGGGAAGAGCACACGAAGCGACCGAGAACAGAAGACGGGACACGGGGAGTGCCTTCAGGTGGCCACTGCGGAGCCGACACGCGCGGACGACGCCGATCCGGACCCGGGCACCGGGCCGCGAATACGCCCGCCCGCCCCTGACGGCAGCGGCGCCGGCGACGGCGCCGACCCGGCCGGCGGCACCGGCCGGAGCGGCCACGGGGAGAGTGGGGAGCGACAGCGGCGCGGCGGTGTCCGGGCCGCCGTCATGGCCGCGCGGGAGCGGATGCTGCGGCACCCCGTCCTCTCGGTGACCGCCCTCGCCGGCATGCTCCACCTCGTCTGGTTCTTCACCTTCGCGAACAGCGGCGGCGACCTCGCGGCGCAGGACGCCTGGGCGGAGTTCGTCGGCCGGCACCCCGACTCGGCCTACAACCTCGCCTGGTACGGCGGCATGCACCCGGTGTCGTACAGCGTGGTGTCGCCGTACCTGATGTCCGTCCTCGGCGTCCGGACGACCATGATGGTCGCCGGGACGGCGTCCGCCGGTCTGCTGACGCTGCTCCTCATCCGCACCCTGCCGCACCCCCGGCGCCGCCCGGACGTGGACACCTCCGGGGTGCGCAACCCGCTGTGGGCCGCGCTGGCGGGCGTGTTCGGGCTGCTGTGCAACGCGCTCTCGGGCCGCGTGACGTTCGGCCTGGGCACGATGTTCGCGCTGGGCGCGGTCGCGGCCGTCTTCTGCTGGCCCCACCGCTGGCGCTTCAAACGGTGGGCCAAGGCCCTCGTGGCGGCCCCGCTGGCCGCGCTCGCCACCATGGCGTCGCCCGTGGCGGGCCTGTTCGTCGGCTTCGTCGCGGTGGCGCTGTTCCTGCAGAAGCGCCGCCCGGGCGCCTGGGCGCTTGGCCTGGCGCCGGCCGCGGTGGTGGCGGTCGCCGCCTGGCTGTTCCCCTTCTCGGGCACCCAGCCGATGTCCTTCGGCTCGGTGATCCTGCCCCTGCTGTACTCGGTGCTCGCGCTCGTCCTGGTGCCGAAGCAGTGGCTGACGCTCCGGCTGACGGCCGCCGTCTACGGTCTGTCCGTCGTCCTCGTGTGGCTCATCAGCTCCCAGATCGGCTCGAACATCACCCGGCTGGCGATGCTCTTCGGCGGGGTCGCTCTGGTCGCGGCGCTGCCGTACGCCGCGCCGCGCTCACGCAAGTGGTACGCGATCGTGCTGGCCTTCGCCGGCTTCGTCGGATGGATCGGCTACAAGTCGGCCGACGACATCGTGAACACCACGCCCCGGGCGTCCTGGGCGCGCGAACTGGCGCCGCTCGTCAACGAGCTCCAGGTGATCGGCGCGGAGAAGGGCCGCGTCGAGGTGGTTCCCGCCCGCTCGCACCGCGAGGCCTCCGCGCTGGCGCCGTACGTCAACCTGGCCCGCGGCTGGAACCGCCAGGCCGACATGGAACGCAATCCGCTCTTCTACGACGACACGCTCAACTCCGCCAACTACCACGAGTGGCTGCGGCGGTGGGCCGTCCACTACGTGGTGCTGCCCAAGGACGACCCGGACGGCGACGGGGGCGAACGCGAACGCGAGCTCGTGCAGCGGGGCATGCCCTACCTGGAGCAGGTCTGGGGCGACGCCAACTGGCGGTTGTTCCGGGTGATCGACCCGACCCCGCTCGCCGAGCCCGACGCCGTCGTCGACCGCGCCGAGCAGGGCGAGATGACCCTGGAGGTGAAGAGGGCCGGCCGCGTCCTCATCCGCATCCCCTACTCGCCGTGGCTGAGCCTGGTCGACGAGCAGGGCAGGAGCCTGGAGGCCCCGCAGGAGACCGACGCCTCCAGGCACCGGGCCGAGGACGGGCCGAAGACGTACGAGAACGTCAACGGCTGCCTGACGGAGACCGAGCAGGACGAGATGGGCGACCGGTGGACGATGCTGGTCGCGCCGCGGGCGGGCACGTACCGACTGGCCGCGCCGTACCAGCTCCCGCGCGGTACGCCGTGCCCCGACGAGCTGAAGTGACCCCGCCGCCCGGCGGACGGGACCACCCCACGCGCTCGGAGCACCGGAGCCCTCAGGCGGCCAGCTCCTTCTCGACCGCCGCGACGACCTCGGCCGACTCCGGCTCGGTCTGCGGGGAGAAGCGGGCGACGACCTCGCCGTCCCGCCCGATCAGGAACTTCTCGAAGTTCCAGCGGATGTCGCCGACGTGCCCGTCGGCGTCGGCGAAACCGGTGAGACGCTCGTAGAGCGCGTGCCGTCCCTCCCCGTTGACCTCGACCTTCTCTGTCATCGGGAAGGTCACGCCGTACGTCGCCGAACAGAACTCGGCGATCTCCTCCGCGCTGCCCGGCTCCTGCCCGAGGAACTGGTTGCAGGGCACCCCGAGCACGGTGAAGCCCTGCGCGGCATACCGCTCGTGCAGCCGTTCCAGCCCCGCGTACTGCGGGGTCAGCCCGCACTTGGACGCCACGTTGACGACGAGGACGACCCGGCCGGCGTACTGGGCGAGATCCGCGGAACCGCCCTGGAGGGCACCGATCCCCACGTCGAGGGGAGCGGCGCCGTTGCTCTCTGCAGTAGTCATGCCCGGATGCTAACCGCGCCCCCACCCGAACCACCGCCCCACCCGCACAGCCGCGGCGCAAGCCCTGCGCCCGGCCCGGCGGCGTGCGGCGCGGCTCCGGTCCTCGACATCACCCTCCGCCCATGGTTCGTGTACTCGGGTCGAGGTGAGTACGTTCGCTCTGGTCGGCCAGGTCGCGAGCCGCGACGCTCGGCCCATGGAACAGCGACTCGCCCCATCCGTGCGCCGGTTGGCCCCGGCCCTCTTCCTGACCGGAGTGTCACTGGCGCTCTGGGCGGCCTGGCTGGGCTGGGACCAGCAGCGGGACGTGCGGCCCGACGGGTCGACGACCGGTCCGTACGAGGCGTGGCAGGTGATCGGGCTGGTACTCAGCCTGCTCGTACCCGTGTACCGGGTGGCATCCCGGCGCCACTTCGCGAGCGCGGTGCTCGGCACCACGGCCGGCCTGACCGTGGCCGCCTGTGCCGACTGGTCGGACGATGCCAGCGGCCTCTTCATGGTCGGCGTGGGGATGGTCGCGACGGGGAGCCTCGCCGCGACGGCCGCCGTCTCCGCCCTGATCATCTCCGTGGGACGAGACACCCGGCGGATCGAACCCTGACATCACGTCAGTCCGCCCCTGCCGGGCTGCCCACCCCACGGGCACGGCATTACCTCCCGCGTCATCGACCCCGGGCACGGCCCGCGGCCAGGATGGCCGGTGTACGCAGCCCGACGGACCGGGAGGTAGCCATGACCGCCTACGCCATAGCCCACCTGCGTGAGGCCGCTCCGCACGTGGAGATCGCCGAGTACATCGAGCGGATCACGGACACCTTCGAGCCGTACGGCGGCCGCTTCCTGGTGCACGGCACGCCGCACGAGACGAAGGAGGGCGACTGGCCCGGGGCGGTGGTGATGATCGGCTTCCCCTCGGTCGCCGAGGCACGGGCGTGGTGGGACTCGCCCGCCTACCAGGAGATCGCCCCCCTGCGCTCCCGGCACATCCGGGGCGACATCATCCTGGTCGAAGGCGTCCCCGACGGCTACGACCCGACCGGCGTCGCGACGGCCGTCCGGCAGGCGGTGCCCGGTGAGCCTCCGGCGTGAGGACCAGCGGCCGTTCGGCCCGCTCCTGCCTCGTGATCCACTGCTCCCCGTCGACGACTTCGGGGAGGGGCGTCCGTGCTGCGGCAAGGCAGGAGCACAGGAGGGGTCACGCGAGCAGTGGCCGTTGTCGTGGTCACCGTCCTGATGAGCAGTTGCTCGTCGGAGGAACCGGCGCGCTCCAGGGAGCGGCAGGAGGACTACTGCGCCAAGCTGGGATCCTGGCAGGACGCCCGACGAGCCGTGGCGGACGCCGGTGCCGATGACGCACGGAGTGCCCCGTCATCCGAGTCCGACGACGTGGCGTCAGCCGGGCAGGCCGCCATCAGCGCTTCGAGGAGGCTCGGCGGGGACGGCATCGCCGCCGACGGCAGCGACGTCCTGGACGCCACCGTCGCCGCGGTTGCCGGCGACACCGACGCCGAGGGCCGTGCCGTGTCCTACTGCGACGACTCGGGGTTCGAGACCCTGGTCGACTCGGCCGGCTAGGTGATCGATTCCAGGGGGCGGTTGTGGTTACGGTTGAGCGATCAGCCTTTCTGATCCTGTGACTGGTGACCTCCGTGGTGACGGTCAGGTCGGGTTGACGGCCCTCGTCTGGTGACAGTCGACGGGAGCAGATACTGGCCCTGCACGCAGGCACGGATAAGGAGCATGACCAGTGACCAGCGACAGTCGCATAGGACCGCCCAGTTTTGGAAGCGAACGTGACACGCTGCGGGCTTTCCTCGACTACCACCGCGCGACCCTCGCCATGAAGTGCGAAGGGCTTACCGACGAGGAGCTGCGCCAGCAGTCGATGCCGCCGTCCACGCTTTCGTTGCTCGGTTTGGTGCGACACATGGCGGAGGTGGAGCGTGCTTGGTTCCGTCGAGTGTTCGAGGACAACGACGTGCCCCTGGTCTGGTCCGACAAGATCGACTTCCAGGCGGCGTACGACGCGAGCGCGTCGACCAGGGACGAGGCGTTCACAGCCTGGGAGGCCGAGGTGGAGAACTCGCGCCGCATCGAGCGGGAGGCTGAGTCCCTGGACCAGGCTGGGTATCAGCCACGATGGGGCGAGGAGGTCTCGCTGCGGATGGTGATGGTGCACGTGCTCCTGGAGTACGGCCGTCACAACGGGCACGCGGACTTTCTCCGTGAGGGTGTCGACGGGACCGTGGGCGCCTGAGTCCGCAGGAGCCAGATACCGATCTTTTCCGGAGCATCGCCTGCGCGGCTGGAGAGAGGAAACCCAACGTCACTGTGTGAAGACGGAGTTGGACTCCCTCGCCACCGCACTTCATGTGAAGACCGACGATCTGCTGAAGGGATCGCCGCAGTGGGCCCCGTGGCGGCCGGCCGTGGGTATCGCGCTGCGGCTCAGCGACCCGGAGCTGGTGACGCCGGCGATGATGCAAGCCATGTTGGGCTTCACCTCCGAGGCCCGGTGGCTGCGGCACGCCCGCGCTCACCTGCGTCATTTGTTTCCCTACCTGACCCGGCAGCCCGGCTGTAACAAGCGGTTGCGCAAGGCGGCTGATCTGATCCGGCGCCTTACCCGCACGCTGGGGCGTCCCCGCGGTGGCGTCACATGGCACCCCTTGGCGCCGAATGGCGCCATGTGACGTCGCGTAGACGCCACATGGTGCCGGCCAGCGCCCTTGGATGCTCTCCCGTGTTTAGGACGGTCCTTGAGGTGTTGGGTTGATGTCGTCGCGTGCGAAGGGGCGCGAAGGATGCCGGCGCATGTTCCCAGGTAGCGAGCGGGCGCTGCCATGGTGCATCCGGAAACGCCGCTATGTGGCTTGCGGTGGCATCACTGTGGTGCCATGATGGCGCTATGGACCTCACCCCGTATGTCGACGCCCTCCGCCGCGAACTGGCGGTGGCCGCCGAGGCCGGCGGCGACGAAGCCCGCGAGCTGGCCGAGCGACTCACCGCCCCTCTGGAGTCGGCGACCCGGCTCACCCTGCTCAACGTGCTCTCCGCCGCGATGGACGAGATCACCCGCGAACTCGCCCCCGGCTCGGTCGACGTGCGGTTGCGCGGGCTGGACCCCGACTTCGTCGTGACACCGGCGCCGGCCGACGGCGGTGCCCCTGCCGAGCCCGCCGCGCCGGCCGAAGCGCTCGTGGCGCCGCTCTCGGCTCCGGCCGAGGGCGACGAGGGCGGCACCGCCCGCGTCAACCTGCGCCTGCCGGCCCATCTCAAGGCGCGCGCCGAGGAGGCCGCGAGCCGTGAGGGCCTGTCGGTCAACGCCTGGCTGGTGCGCGCGGTGTCGGCCGCGGTCGACGGCGGCAGCCGGCCGCGTACGACGGAGAGGACCCGCACCGTCGGACAGAGCTTCACGGGCTGGGTGCGCTAGCCGCGCCGGCGCCCGCACCACCTCACACCACCCACCTCACACCACCCACCTCACCCCCCCCACATCACGTCCCATCAGCAGGGACGCCCCGAAGACCCAGGAGGACGGGACAGCCATGCCTGCTTTCGACACCCCCGAACCGATCTCGGCCAGCGTGCGCGTGGAGGCCGGATCCATCCAGTTCACCGCGGGCGACCGCCTCGACACCGTCGTCGAGGTACGGCCCCGCGACCCGAAGAAGGAGCAGGACGTACGGGCGGCCGACCAGACCGAGGTCACCTGTGCGAGCGGCGTCCTGACCGTGCGCACGCCCAAGCCCGCGCTGCTCGGCCTCGGCCGCACCGGCACCGTCGACGTGACGGTCGAACTGCCCACCGGCTCGCACGTGGACATGACCGGCGCCTGGGCCCAGGTGTTCGGCGAGGGCCGGCTGGGCGAGGTCCGGGTGAAGACCTCGGCCGGTGACGTCCGCCTGGACACCACCGGCCCGCTGAAGCTGACCGCCTCCCACGGATCGATCACCGTCGACCGGGTCGAGGGCGGGGCGGAGATCACGACCAGTTCCGGGAGCCTGCGCGTCGGCTTCGTCGCCGGTCCCGCCGTCCTGAAGAACTCGCACGGCACCACGACCGTCGGCGCCGCCACCGGCGAGCTGCGGGTGAGCGGTGCCAACGGGGACATCGACATCGCGCGAGCCGAGGAGTCGGTCACCGCCACCACCGCCCACGGCACCCTGCGTGTCGGCGAAGTGGCGCGCGGAACCGTGCAGTTGGAGACCTCCTACGGCGCCATCGACGTCGGCGTCCGCGAGGGCACCGCCGCCTGGCTCGACGTCAGCTCGGGTTCCGGCCAGGTGCGCAACGCCCTCACCGCGTCCGGGGCCCCGGAGGAGAGCGAGGACACCGTGAAGGTCCGCGCCCGCACCCGGTACGGCAACATCGACGTCCGCCGCGCCCGGGCCTGACCGCAGGCCCGACGGTCCGCCCACTCGCCCCAGTCGCCCCACTCCTCGAACGGGAGGGCTCCATGCCTTCGTCTGTCATGTCCACATTCAGACGGGGTGACGGTGGGCAGCCGCCCGCCGCCCTCTCCGCCGTCGGCCTGCGCAAGTCCTACGGCGACAGGACCGTCCTCGACGGCATCGATCTGCGCATCCCCGCCGGGTCCGTGTTCGCGCTCCTCGGGCCCAACGGCGCCGGCAAGACCACCGCCGTGAAGATCCTGTCCACCCTCGTCACCGCCGACGGCGGACAGGCCCAGGTAGCGGGCCACGACATCGCCACGTCACCGGACGAGGTGCGCGCCGCGATCGGTGTCACCGGCCAGTTCTCCGCCGTCGACGGCCTGATCACCGGCGAGGAGAACATGCTCCTCATGGCCGACCTGCACCACCTGCCCAGGCGCGAGGGGCGGCGGGTCGCAGCCGGGCTGCTGGAGCGGTTCGAGCTCACCGACGCCGCGAGGAAACCCGCCTCCACCTACTCCGGCGGCATGAGGCGCCGCCTCGACATCGCCATGACGCTCGTCGGCGACCCGCGCGTCATCTTCCTCGACGAGCCGACCACCGGCCTCGACCCGCGCTCCCGCCACACCATGTGGCAGATCATCCGCGAACTCGTCACCGGCGGCGTCACCGTCTTCCTCACCACGCAGTACCTCCAGGAGGCCGACGAACTCGCCGACCGCGTCGCGGTGCTCGACGGCGGCCGGATCGCCGCCGAGGGCACCGCCGACGAGCTCAAGCGGCTCATCCCCGGCGGCTACGTCCGACTGCGCTTCACCGACCCGTCCGCCTACCGGTCCGCCGCCCTGGCGCTGCGTGAGGCCACCAGGGACGACAAGGCCCTGTCGCTGCGCATCCCCAGCGACGGCACCCAGCGCGAACTGCGCGCCGTCCTCGACCGGCTGGACTCGGCCGGCATCGAGGCGGACGAGCTGACCGTGCGCACCCCCGACCTCGACGACGTGTTCTTCGCCCTGACCGGCTCGACCGTGCCCCGCCGGACCGACCAGCCCAAGGAGGACGCCCGATGAACTCCCTCGCCCTCGCCGTGCGCGACTCGTCCACGATGCTGCGCCGCAACCTCCTGCACGCCCGCCGCTACCCGTCCCTGACACTGAACCTGCTGCTCACGCCGGTCATGCTGCTCCTGCTCTTCGTCTACGTCTTCGGCGACGTGATGAGCGCCGGTATCGGTGACGGGCATGCGGACCGCTCCGAGTACCTCGCCTACCTCGTCCCCGGCATCCTGCTGCTGACCATCGGCGGCACCACGATCGGCAGCGCGGTGTCCGTCTCCACCGACATGGCCGAGGGCATCATCGCCCGCTTCCGCACGATGGCGATCCACCGCGGGGCGGTCCTCGCCGGGCACGTCGCCGGCAGCGTGCTGCAGTGCGTGCTGAGCGTGGTCCTCGTCGGCGCCGTCGCGGTGGCCATCGGATTCCGGTCCACCGACGCCACGGCCCTGGACTGGATCCTGGCGGTGGGGCTGCTGACCCTCGTCTCCCTGGCCCTCACCTGGATCGCGGTCGGGATGGGCCTGTCCAGCCCGAACGCGGAGGCGGCCGGCAACAACGCCCTGCCGCTGATGGTCCTGCCGCTGCTGTCCAGCGCCTTCGTTCCGGTCGGCACCATGCCGGGCTGGTTCCGGCCGATCGCCGAGTACCAGCCGTTCACCCCCGCCGTCGAAACCCTGCGCGGTCTGCTGCTCGGCACCGAGGTCGGGCACAACGGCTGGCTCGCCGTCGCCTGGTGCCTGGCACTGGCCCTGCTCGGCCACCTCTGGTCGAGGTCGCTGTTCGCCCGCGACCCGAAGTAGACGGGCGAACGCGCCGACGTGGTGCCGGAGCGCGCCGCCGTGGTCGGGTACGGAGTGCGGGCCGCGTCTCCGCACGTTCCGCAGGCCGGGTTCGGAGCTGGGGCCTGTCCGACCATTCGCGGCAGACGGGAATGGTCGGACAGGCCCTGAGCCACGGAGCAGGTCGGGGAGTGCAGCTCGATGGAGTGGCGGACTCGGGGGATGCGAAAAATCCGACGGACCCTCACACAGTTCACCGGGAGGTCACTCCAAAGCTGAGAGACCGTCATGAACGGCTTGTGAGCGTCCGGCTTCGGTGTGTGAGTCACCGCTCCGGGTGCCGGTGGCAAGCGTGATGTCCGGACCTCCTCAGGGGGCCGTGTGAAGGAGTCGGCGTGTTCGGCCATTGCGTGTTCACAGTGGTGAAGGCGTGATCGGCTCTGTGTTCCGGCCGGGGCGCGGGCGGCTTGGCCGGCCCCTGGCCGACCTGATTTGATCCTTCGGGTGGCGCCAGCTCGCGCAGTCGGATTCGCGGTTACCGGAAACCGAGCGAGCGAACGCTGCCATTCACAAGTGCTCATTCGAAGGGAACCGCGCGTGATGAACCCCGCCCCCCAGGTTGCGACGGCCGAGCTCTCCGACGCCGCTCTGGACAACGTCTCCGGCGGCCTCGCGGCCGGCGGCTCCGCCGGTCTCTGCGTCGAGACGCCGGTCGCAGCCGTCGCCACGGACGTCCTGGCCGTCGCCACCCACGAGGGTGTCGCGGCGGGCACGGCCGTCCAGGCCGCCACTCTCTGACGGCAGCGTCCAGCCACCGACGGGTCCGGATCACTCGATCCGGACCCGTCGCGGTCCTGCCACGCAGAACCAGGCGTGCACGCGATCGCAGGACACGGAAGAGGATCCGCTGGAGCCGGATCAGGTCGGCATCGCCGGAGAGCCGGTAGCCCGCGTGGCTGCGGCCACTGGGCGACAGCAGCCCCGCCCGGTCGTGGTGGTGCGGCGTACGCACCGTGGCCCGGCGAAAACCGCCAGCTGCCCCACGGAGTAGCTCACACGGCGCCCCTTTCGTTGGGGCAACAGCCTGAAGCCTGACGCAGGGGGAAGGTCAACTCCCCGACGGGGCGCGGCTGGTCGGGTCAGGGCCGAGCGGGGGGAGGCGGCGCACGCGGGGCCGGTGGCGCGGTCCGCGGGGGAGGGCGGCCGGACCGTCCGCCGCCTCGCTTTCCTGCGACCGGGCCTCACGACCGTGTGGCGGTCCCGCACCTCGCGTCGCCGGCCTCCCGCATGAGCGTGTCCATCGCCGTACTCCGGTCGTAGGGGTCGACCTCGGGGCCGTCTCCCGCGTGCGGGACCGTGCGCTCCGCGCCGAACTCGGGGGTGAGGTAGCCGGTGAAGGTGTCGCAGCCGCCGTTGGTGGTGTCCGCCCGGTAGGAGACGAGGGAGAACGTACCCGGCTCGGTGACGACCTTCGCCGGGTCGTCCCAGCTCATCACGACCTCGCGGCGCACGATCGTGCGCGCGACGTCATCGCTTCCCGCCGCGGCGTGCACGACCGGATAGACGTACGTGACGTCGGTGGTCACCTCGACCGCGCCCCGCTTGCCTTCCCGGTACGTCATCCGCCCTCGTGTCTTGACCACATCCCCGACAAGCCGCACCTCCGTCCTGTCGAACCGGCTGAACAGCAGCCGAGGATCGTTCTCCCGGCTGGGCGCACGGAACGCGGTGGCCAGGTAGTCCTGGACGTCCTGCTGACGAGGATTGATCAACGCGATGGCCCTCGTCGGCCGCTCCCCGCGCAGCACGCCGGGATCCAGACTGGAAGCGGAGAGGAAGTCCCGGCTCTTCCCGAGCGCCTGCGCGACCTGCCCCTTGCTCATCCAGCCGGTCGCCCGCGCCTCGGGCAGGCCGATGCCGGCCGTCCCGTCCCCCCACTGCGCCGCCGGCGACCCCCTGAACGGCTGATCCACAGTGGGACGTAGGACTGCCACTTCCGTCGGCGGCGGCGCACTCGGACGCTCCGACTCCGCGGCCAGCGGCGCACTCCCGTCACCTCCGCCGCCTCCGACTCCGGCTCCGAACCATCCGGCCACCCGCCCCGGAGCCAGCGCCACGACCAGCAAGGCGACCGCGGCCAGCAGACCGACCGCGTACCAGCCCCTGCCCCCCTGCCGCCGGGCCGGTCGGTGACCCCGCCACGGCTCCGGTCGGCTGGACTCCTCCCGCAACCGCCGCGCCACCATCCGGGCCCGCGCCGACGGCTCCTCGGGCGCGTCCTTGATCCCCGCTTCGGCCTCACGAAGGAAGCGGTCCCACTCCTCGTCCGGTATGGACTCCCCACCCTTGCCCACGACGGGCCCCGCCCTTCTCACGCACCCGGCCCCTCCCCAGGGCCGGTCATCGTTCGTGCATCATCACACAGCTCAACCCGCCTTCCTGGTCGGTAATCGACTTCGGAGGCCGAGGGCCGTCCCGCGGTTCCGGCGGGCGGGGGCGACGCCTCGCACGACCCGGACCCACCGCGTCCGGAGCCGGCAGACCGTACGGCAATCAAGGTCACGTACGCCACCCGGCAGTGGTCGGGCACGGCAGGAACGGCACCGAGAAGTACGCCGTCCAACCTGCTGCTACTGCGGCCGGTCCGCGCCCTGCGTGGTCGCCGGTGCCCACCGACACCAGCCCCACCCGTGGCTCCGGGCCATGATCGCTCCGGGGGCTTCGCGCCGGACGTTGCGCGCACTAGTCTCCTGCCATGCTCGAGACCTCGGTAGCGCATTTCTACGATGAGCTGGCCGATGACTACCACCTGGTCTACGCCGACTGGGACGCAGGCATTCGCCGGCAGGGAGTCGCCCTGGACGGCCTCATAGCCCAGGACAGCGCGTCTGTGCTCGACTGCTCCTGTGGCATCGGCACACAGGCCATCGGTCTGGCGCTGCGCGGGCACCGCGTCATCGGCACGGACCTCAGTGCCCGCGCCGTCGCCCGCGCTGCCCGTGAGGCGGCCTACCGCAGTGTGCCGCTGCGCACGGCCGTCGCCGACATGCGGCGCCTGCCGTTCCCCCACGCCCGGTTCGACGCCGTCGTCTGCGCCGACAACGCCCTGCCCCATCTGCTGACGGAGCGGGACGTCCACGCTGCCCTGGTGGAGATGCGCCGCGTACTGCGTCCCACCGGTGTGCTGCTCCTCAGCACGCGCCCCTACGACGACCTGCTGCGCAACCGTCCCCCCTCGACGCCTCCGCAGGTCCACCAGGCCCCGCACGGGAAGGAGCGGACCGTCACCTTCCAACTCTGGCACTGGCACGAGGACGGTGAGCACTACGACGTGGAGCACTTCCAACTACTGCCCACCGGCGGAGAGTTCCGCGTCAAGGTCCGCCGGACCGTCTACTGGGCGCTCCGCCGAGACCGGCTGGCCGGCCTCGTGGCCGATGCGGGGTTCGTGGACGCCGAGTGGCGGATGCCGCACGAGACGGGCTTCTTCCAACCGCTGCTCGTGGCGCACGTGGCCGAGTAGGCGATGCCGGCGTCTTGCCGACCACTCGCCGATCTGTCCAGGAGTCACCCTGGTCGCCAGTGACCGTCCCACGCCAGTGGGAACGCCGGCCCGATTACGGCGGGCCGGGTTCCTCACCGCGCCGCGGGCGGTGCTGTCACCATTCGTCGTGGTCGTGGAGCACCCGGAAGCTGCCCACGACGCCGTCGTCACCGAACAGGCCGAACAGGCCCCCTTGGACGGTAGGCGTCACCACGCCGTTGGTCTCACCGTGGGGACCCACGGTGGCGACCGGAGCGCCGTTGTCACAGGTGAAGCCGCGGAAGACCTCGATGGTCCTGCGGCTGTCGTTGAACACGTTGAAGCTGCTGGAGCCCAGTCCGCTGGCGGCGGTGATGCAGCCCTCGGTGGACGCGGAGTACGAGCGTTCGTTGAACTGGATCCACCCTTCGTCCTGGCGGCCGTAGTCGTGTCCGCCGTCGTCGCGGTCGCGGCCCTCGCCCTTCTCCTCGCTCGCGCTGACGACGCTCGCGGGCGCCGCGGCGGGGGCGGCTCGTCGGTCGGGCTGGGCCGCCCGATGGACAGCCGCGGCCGGGTGGTGGACGGACGGGGACGCCGGGGCGGATTGGGAGGTCGCGGCATGGGTGATACCGGTGGCTGCAAGGACCGCCGTGCCTACGCCGGCAGCGGTCACAGCAAGGGTACGCGTGGGCATGTCACTTCTCTCTGTCTCACGGACGTCGGCCGGGCGACCGACCTGCGACGAACGTAACGAAAGCCCCCGTAGGCGGCATGTCGGGCACATCCAGGGCGTGACATCGTGAGCCCAGCCAGGGGAAAACGCACCGCTCACTGCATACCGGCGAGACGTCCGCGCTCCGTGAGGCGAACGTCCCCTGCGTCGATCCGTCACCCCGCTCAGCCGGTCCCACTGGTGTGCGGCCACGCCGGGCGGCGAGCATCCTGTGATCATGGCCATCGCCGTTGCCGTATCGGCCGCGCTCCTGGCCGCCTGCTGTTTCGCCGTGGCGGCCGTGCTGCAGCAGGAGGCCGCCGTGGTCATGCCCGCGAAGGAGTCCCTTCGGCCCCGGCTGATCCGGGCTCTGGCCCATCGGCCGCTGTGGCTGGCCGGTATCGTCCTGTCGGCCGCCTCGTTCGTCGTCCAGGGCGCGGCTCTCGCCTTCGGCCCCCTGGCGCTCGTGCTGCCGCTGGCCTCGACGGACCTTCTCTTCGCCCTGCCGCTCCTGGCCCGGCGACGCCGTCGGCGGCTCACACGGCAGGACGTGACGGGCGCGGTGTGCACCGCCGGCGGAGTGGCCGCCTTCCTGGCCGTGCTGCCCTACTCCGCGGGTGGGGGCCGGCCCGGCGTGCGGGACTGGCTGCCGCTCCTTGCGGTGGTCGCGGCCTGCGTCACCGTGCTGGTGTCGGCCGGCCTCCGGACCTCCGGCCGGGTTCGTGCGGGGGTCTACGCGACCGCTGCCGGGCTCCTCTTCGCGCTGCTGGACGCGCTGACGAAGAGCGCGGCAGGTCTGTTCCGGGACCGGGGCCCGGCCGCGTTGGCGCACTGGGAGCCGTACGCACTGCTCCTCGTCGGCGGTGCGGGGCTGCTGGTGGCGCAGAGCTCGTTCCAGGCCGGATCCCTGGCGGTCAGCCTTCCGCTCATCGACACCGTCGAGCCGATCGGCGCCGTCCTGAGTGGAGCCGCCGTCTTCCACGAACGCCTGGCCACGTCCGGGCATCTCGCCGTCCAGATCCTCGGCGCGGCCCTGGCTGTGACGGGCATCGTGATCCTGGACAGGTCGCCACTGGTGCGCACCTGACCATGGGCTCACCGGCGGGTGCCGCACCGCGTCGGCGCGTGCTCCGGCCGTCCGGCCCGCCCCGGACGCACACCGCGCGACCCGATGCGGCTGACGGCGCCGCCCCATGCGCCGCGTGGCCGGACTCCGGCCTCGGCGGGGGTGGCGCTGCACCCTGTTCGGTACTCCATATGCACGCGCATCTCCTGTGCCCGGACCACACCTGTAACGCAATGTGGGAAATGACGTACCGGGGCGAGTGACCTCGCTCGCCCGACACCAAGGCGCCGAAGGAGCTTCCGTGAATGTTGGGCTGATCAACGGCCTTCCGGGCCACCCCCTCTTCGTTCACAGCGCCGTGGTGCTGGTCCCGCTGACAGCGTTGGCCCTCCTCGTCTGTCTGCTGTGGCCGTCCGCAGCGCGCCGGCTCGGCTGGGTACTGCCGGTGCTGGGGCTGGTCACCCTCGTTCTGGTGGTGCTGACCACGGAATCCGGCGAGTGGCTGGAAGAACGAGTGCGGGAGACCGCGCTGGTGGAGGAGCACGCCGAGATGGGCTCTGATCTCACTCCCTGGGTGATCGCTCTGTTCGTGCTGACCATCGCCGCCTGGCTGCTCGGCCGCGCCGGCTCCGGCTGGACGCGTGAGCGCGGCGATGCGACCGGACCATCCACGGCGGGCGGGGCGTCCGCTGTGGCTCGGCGGGTCTCTTCCGTTCCGGTGCGCATCGCGGTGCTGGTGCTCGCTCTCGTCGTGGCCGTCGGCGCAGCCGTCGAGGTGTACCGGATCGGGGACTCGGGCGCGAAGGCGGTCTGGCACGGCCGGTTCTCAACGGGCGAGTCGGGCGACGAGGGGTGACGCGGCAGCCGCGTCACCGGGAGCCCGCGCATCGCCGACCGGCTCCGGGCCTCGATCCGGGGCGGTGGGAGAGCGGCTCCGGATCCCCCCGGAGACGGCGCCGAGCGGACCCGACAGGGGCCTTCGGACTGGATCAGGCCGGATCACGGACGGGCTCCGGAGGTTGTGAGGAACCCCTTCCCCCGCTTATGGTCGCTCTGACGATAAGCGGGGGAAGGGGTTTTCCATGACCGCGACGACCGTGGGCAAGCGCGCCGCGACCGGAGCACTGATCGGGCTCGCCCTCGGGGACGCTCTCGGCTTCCCGACCGAGTTCGACGACGTGCCCTCGATCCTTGCGAAGTGCGGTCCCTGGCGGGAGATGGAGCTGCCGAAGCGCGCCTTCGTCTCCGACGACACGCAGATGACCCTCGCCCTCGGACGCGCACTCAGGACCGCCCTGGGCCGGGGCATGCTCGCCCCGAAACGGCTGGAGCGGCCGCTGCGCGAGGAGTTCGTCGACTGGTATGAGTCGCCGGAGAACAATCGGGCCCCGGGCAACACATGCCTGACCGCCTGCAATCTGCTGAAGGCGGACGGGCGTGTCTGGCAGGAGGCCAGCCAGACCGGTTCCAAGGGCTGCGGCGCCAACATGCGCGTGGCCCCCGTCGGGCTCGCCCCCGGGCTCAGCGACGAACAGCGCGCCGGCGCCGCCCAGCTGCAAGCCGCGCTCACCCACGGCCACCCGACGGCCCTGGCGGCCTCGGACCTCACCGTCCGCGCCGTGCACCTGCTCGCCCAGGGCACCGACCCCGCCGGACTCGTCGGCCGACTGCGGTCGTACGCCTACGACAACCGCACCCGCTACCACCGCACCTGGCTCGGCGACCTGTGGACCCGCTCCCAGGACCCCACCCCCGAGCACTTCATCGCGCGCGGCTGGGACGAGTGCCTGGAGATCCTCGGCCGGCTCCAGGAAGCCGTGCGCAGCGTCTCACCGGAGACCGACCCGTGCCTGGCCACCGGTGCGGGCTGGGTCGCCGAGGAGGCCTTCGCCACCGGCCTGCTGTGCTTCCTGCTCTTCCCCGACGAGCCCGTCACCGCCCTGCGCCGAGCCGCCTGCTCCTCCGGCGACTCCGACTCGATCGCCTGCCTCACCGGCGCCTTCGCGGGCGCCTGGCTGGGCGCCGACGCCTGGCCCGCCCAGTGGGCGGACCGGATCGAGCACCGGGACGAACTGCTGGCCCTGGGAGAGCTCTGGGACGCCTAGGGCCTGTCTGAAAGGCCGGACGCAGCGCTCAGGCAGTCGTGGCGGGGCGCGGCTCGCCGTGGAAGACCTGCCGGGTGTGCCAGTCGCGGTGAGCCGCGGCAACAGGGAGCGCGCCGGGCTGCGGACCGACGAGTGGACGGCCCGCGAGGGCTGTGACGTGCTCGCGGGCGGCTGCGCTGTGGCCCACGAAGCGCTGTGAGACCAGGACGCGGTGGCCGTCTCCCACACCGAGGACACCCTTGTCGAAGAGCTTGTGGTGCAGCGAGCACAGGCACAGCCCGTTCTCGATGTCGTCGGGGCCGCCGAACGCCCACCACCGCACGTGGGCGGCCTCCAGCCCGACCGGCACCGCGCCGATCCTGCCGTCGTAGCCGCAGAAGGCGCACCGGTACTCGTAGGCGGTCAGTACCAGCTCCCGCATCCGCGGGTCCCGTTGCCTGCGTCCCCTCGAGAGCCGCTCGGTCTCCGCCGGCTCCAGCTCCAGGCCGACGGCTTCGCACAGCTCGCTGTGGAGGGAGGGTGGGAAGTGCAGGTCGAGGAGCATTCGTGCGATTCTGCCGAGCAGTTGCGGCTCGCGTCGCAGCGCCGCTCTCAAGTCCGGCGCGAGTCGTCCGGTGGCGCCCGTCTCCCGGAGGTCCCGGACTCCGCTTCCGGGGCTGCCGGGCCCGCGATCGGTGCGCACTTCCCATACCCCGTCGCCGACCAGGTGATGGAAGGGGTAGGCGGGCGTCGTCCTGTGGGGCGGGCCGTACTCGGTCAGCAGGCGTTGCAGGTCCTGCTCCACCGCGGTGTACCGCAGATCGCCCTCGGCGTCCTCCTGGAACCGGCCGAGGGCGTACAGGAGCAGCACCGGCTTGTGCGGAGCGCGGGTGCCGTTCCTGGTCCACTGCCTCAGCTTCGCGATCCGCTCCAGCCAGTCCATGGCCGCTGATCGTAGACGGGCCTTCTCAGGCACACGGCGTGGGCGGGGGCGGACATACCCCCACCTCCGCCTGTGCTCTCCTCGGTAGGGTCAAAACGGGCGGAAGTCCTCGAAGGAAGGCTCGAACGAGGGGGCAGGCAAGCGGTATGCCTTGCACCGGGCCGGGTGTCCGCCCTGAGGTCCGACGCCGATCGTCTCGCCGGGGAAGGCGTCGGGGATCACCGTCCACCCCAGGTTCTGCTCGTAGTACTGCGCGGCCGTGTGCACGGACGGCCACCAGTCGTCGTCGATGGCGATCAGGCCCCCGGGGCGGACGATCTTGCGCAGGAAGTAGAGATCGACGAAGACTTCGTGGAACCGGTGACTGCCGTCCACGAATGCCGCGTCGGCGACGAAGCCTTCGGTGAGGAGTTGCGGGAGCGCGATCGACGAAGGAGTGAGCATGAGCGTGGCGATCGAGTCCAGCCCCGCAGAGCACAGCAGCTCCCAGCCGGCGTTGGAGTACGCGCTTTCCTGGAACGGGTCGATGATGACGTGCCGGGGGAGCGAACGGTTGACGGTTGCCAGTGCCTCACCGATGGCAAGCGCGGAGCCGGCGTACGCGAGACCGACCTCGACGACCTTCTCGGCCCCCTCGGAGACCATCAGATCGCGCAACTGGTCGCAGTGCCGCTCGGGCACCGTGACGGTCCCGAAGTCTCCCTCTTGGTCCCGCGTCCACGGCGGCCCCTCCCGCGTGAGCCGGCGGCGCACCTCGCGGACCCGCGTCGCACGTTCCTCCGCGTTCGTCATGCTCGCGATTCCTCCGTGGGACGGCAGACGTCACTCTCACCATAGAAGGGCCTCGAACCTGCGGGCGTTCGCCTCCGGGGACTGCGGCGACGGCCAGGACCCAGACGGTCGCTCCGGCGGCGACCGGCCTCGCCACGGCCGGAACCATCGGGGCTACCAGGCCGCTGCCGTGTGCGCGTGGTGTCGCGCGGCAGTCAGGATGCGTTCAGGTGTCCGGTGGCAGCCTCCGTGCCCATGACGTATGAGACATCCGAGATATCGCCGGGTCCGGAGGCGGGCGGGTCCGCCGCACCGGTCGACCGGCTGCGCCGGAACAAGGTGCCCGAGGTCACCCTCTACTTCTGGATCATCAAGGTGCTGTGCACCACAGTCGGGGAGACCGCGGCAGACCTGCTGAACGAGAAGGCCGGTCTGGGCCTGACCGGTGTGTCGGTGCTGATGAGCGCGCTGCTGGCCGTGGTGCTGGTGATGCAGTTCCGTACGACGGCGTACCGGGCCGGCGTGTACTGGCTCGCCGTGGCTCTGATCAGCGTCGTCGGCACCCTTGTCAGTGACAACCTCACCGACAACATGGGCGTGCCGCTGGAGACGAGTACGACGGTGTTCGCGATCCTCCTCGCGATCGTGTTCGTCGTCTGGTACCGGCGTGAGCGGACGCTGTCCATCCACAGCATCGACACCACCAGCCGTGAGTCCTTCTACTGGCTTGCGGTGCTGTTCACCTTCGCCCTGGGCACCGCGGCCGGCGACCTGGTCTCCGAGCGCATGGACCTCGGGTACTGGCTGTCCGCCGTCCTGTTCGCGACAGCCATCGCCGCGGTGGCCATCGCGCACTTCGCGCTGGGTCTGAACGCGGTGTGGAGCTTCTGGATCGCCTACATCCTCACCCGCCCCCTCGGCGCCTCGGTCGGCGACTACCTCTCCCAGCCCACCGGTGACGGTGGCCTGGGTCTGGGCACCGTGATCACCAGCGCGCTGTTCCTCGCCGTCATTCTCGGCCTGGTCGTCCACCTGAGTGTGACGCGCCAGGACGTCGCCGAGCCTGAGCCTGCATCTCGACGCGCGGCCTGACCTGGCACACGCCGGGTGTTCAGGATGCGTTCAGGCATCCTGTGCCACGGTCGGAGATCTTGCCCGCCGCCGGCGGCGGGCACATGCGGCAGGGCGCTCTCCCGTCGCGCCGGAAGAGCGCCCTGCCGTTCGACCGCACAGGAGACATGAAATGGAGAATCCGGAGGTCCTCACCGACCTCGACGTGGCGGCCACGTCGAGTACGACCAAGTCGGTGATGAAGAAGCTGCCCGAGGTCACACTGGCGTTCTGGATCATGAAGATCGCCGCGACGACCCTGGGTGAGACGGCGGGCGACCTCTTCGCGCAGACCCTGAAGCTCGGTTACTTCCTGACCACGGTCGCGCTGTTCCTGGTCTTCGTGGTGACGCTGGTGGTCCAGCTGCGCTCCAGCCACTACAACCCGTTCTTCTACTGGACCGTGATCCTGTCGACCTCCATGGCCGGCACGACCATGTCCGATTTCATGAACCGCGACGCCAGCGCCAAGTACCTCTCGAACGGTGAGACGAAGCTGGGTTGGGGACCGCAGGGCCTGGGTCTCGGCTATCCGGAGGGAGCGGCGATCCTGATCTCGGTCCTCCTGACGATCTTCCTCGCCTGGAAGCTGAGCGGGATGACGTTCCAGATCCGCGACATCGTCACCTTCAGAGGTGAAGCTTTGTTCTGGGCGGCGATCCTCGTCTCGAACACCCTGGGCACGTCGATGGGCGACTTCCTCTCCGACAGCTCCGGCCTCGGCTACCTGGGCGGCGCTTTGCTCGTGACCGGGGTGCTGGCCGTGCTGGTGGCGCTCATGAGGGTGCCCGCGGTGCCGAACGTGCTGCTGTTCTGGATCGCCTTCGTCCTCACCCGCCCGCTGGGCGCCACCGCCGGCGACTTCCTCACCAAGCCCGTCGCCAAGGGCGGCCTGGATCTGGGTACCGCGGGCTCGTCCGCCGTGCTCCTCGCTGTCCTGTTCGGACTGATGGCCTGCGCCCACGTGCAGGAACGCCGGTCGGTGCAGGAGGGCCAGGCACCGGTCACCCGGCGGGCAGCCTGACCGTGAACCTGGCCCCGGGCGTGTGCAGGGGGTCGAAGGACACCTCACCGCCCACGGCGCGGGCCAGGCGTCGCGCGAGCGGCAGCCCCAGGCCCGCGCCGTCGTGTCCGTCGCCGGGATCGGCGCGCCGGCCGGGCTGGAACAGGTCGTCCGCGAACGTCTTCGGCACACCGGGGCCGTCGTCGACGACGTCGATCCGCACGGCGCCGGGGATGCGCCGCGCCGACACGGTCACGCGGGAGTGGGCGTAGCGGGCGGCGTTGGCGAGCAGGGGGCTGAGGATGCGTTCGAGGGGGGCGGGGGCGACACCCGCCCCCAGCTTCGGTGCTTCCGCCTCCACCGCGGTCTTCACCTGGTCCGGGGTGTCGAGGCGCTGGAGCAGGCGGTCCAGGACGGGGAGGACGTCGGTTGTTCCGGGGACCGTTGCCGGTTGCAGCGCGTTCTCGCGGGCGTCGTTCAGGAGCGTGTCGCAGATGACGCGCATGGACTGGGCGGCCTCGGCGATCACCTCTTGGGCGGCGCGGGTCTCGGCGTCCGTGCGGCGGCGGGTGCGCCACCAGTCGAGTTCCATGACGATGCGGGTGAGCGGCGTACGCAGCTCGTGGGACAGCTCTCCCGTCAACTGCTGCTCGTGGCGCAGGACGGTGCGTATCCGGTCCAGAAGTGCGTCCAGGGAGGCACCGAGGCGGGCGAGTTCGGCCGGGTGATCCTCCGTGCCGAAGCGCTCGTCGGACCCCACGGCGCTCCACTGGGTGGCCTGGTCGGTCATCGTCCGCACCGGGCGCAGTGCCCGGCCGACGGCCAGGCGAGTGAGTACGTAGGTGCAGCCGAGCATTACGGCGTCCAGGACGAGTGATCCCACCAGCAGGGTGTCGGCCGAACTGCGGTACGGAGTCAGGTCCAGGGCGGTGACGACGGTCGCGGTGGCGCGGCGGCCGGGGACACGCTGGGCGCACAGCCGGACGGGCCGGTGACCGTGTGCCCGGACAGTGGCGCAGGCGTCCTTCGGCTGGGCGGCCAGCCGGTCGGCGGCTCGGGTGGGCGGGCCGCCGAGCGTGGTGGACGGCGGCTTCTCCAGCAGGCGCGATCCGGCGTAGATCCACACGTTGGCGTCGAGGAGGCGGTCGTTGACGGTTTCCAGGACGCGCACCCGCGGTCCGATGGTGTCGACGGTCGTGGCCACCGCTGCCGCCCGGTTGCGCAGTTCGTCGTCCGCCTGGTGTTGCAGGTGCCGGTCCATCACGGTGTTGAAGACGACGGTCAGAATCGTCATGAGCAGGGCCGCGGTGGTCAGCGCCACCAGCGACAGCCGGCCGCGCAGGGTGCGCGGGGCGAGGCGCCGCCGGACACGCGAGGCATGATTCATGACAGGCGGTGTCCGATGCCGCGTGCCGTACCGATCGTCAGGCTGCTGCCCGCCTCACGCAGTTTGCGGCGCAGCCGGCTCAGGTACTGGTCCAGGGTGTTGTCGCTGACCTGTGCGCCCTGGGGCCAGCCGGCCCCCACCAGGTCACGGCGGCGTACGAGGGTCCCGTTCGCTGCGGCCAGCGTGGCCAGCAGCCGGAACTCGGTGGGGGACAGAGCGACGGCCTGGGCGCCGTGCACGGTGACGGTGTGGTTCACCGCGTCCAGGACCAGGTCACCGGTCGAGGCCACCGCCGTGCTGCCCGCCCGCCTGACGGCTGCTCGCAGTCTGGCGGCGAGTTCGGTCAGGTGGAAGGGCTTGGGCAGGTAGTCGTCGCCCCCGGCGGAGAAGCCGGACAGGCGGTCGGTGAGCCGGTGGCGCGCGGTCAGGAAGATCACGGGGGCGAGGAAGCCGTTGGCGCGCATCGCCTGGCACACGTCCCGTCCGTCGGCGTCCGGCAGACCGACGTCCAGGACGGCCGCCGCGACGTGGTCCGTGGCGAGACGCAGGGCGGTGGCGCCGTCGGCGGCCGGGACCGGGTCGAAATCCTCCTCGTACAGACCGCGGCGCAGCACGTCACGCAGGGCGTGATCGTCCTCCACGACCAGGATCTTCTGTCGCATGGTCCTCCGCCGGTAATCCGAGTCGGGGTGGTCATGTCGGTGAGCAGGGGGCGCGCAGCCAGGGGGCGGCTGCACACAGGCACGCTCCGAGCCGGCCGGTGGCGACCAGCGCCGGCACGGTGAACGCCGCCCACCGTCGACCATCTCGTGGACGGTCTACGACACTGTAGACGGTCGCGGGGTGAGGATCGTTCCCATGAGCCTGGAAGGACCTGTATGTCCCCGTCCGGCGTCGTTGGTGTCAGGCGTAGATGCTTGCAGCCCTCGTCCTGACTGTCTCGCAGGTCGATCGGTGTACGGGGACGGATGGACAGATGCGAAGGCGTGGTCCACGCTTCACTTCTATGACCGCCCCTCATCGTGAGGCCGCCACGCGATCGCGGCTGCCTGAAGCCATTTGTCTCGTTGCCGAGGAGATAGCCGGGTTGCTCCGGTCGTGTCCAGATGCCACGGTGCCCATTCCTGGTGCTGAGTGGACGGTTGGAGAGTCTGCGGCGCACCTGGTCCTGGCCAACGAGTTGATGGCTGCCCTTGCCGCAGGGCGTGAGCAGGTGTATGGCGACGGCACACCAGGGGGACTTGCGGAGGCCAACGCAGCCTCGCTGGTTTCCTTCCCCGAACGCGACACCTCCGTCCTGGCGGGCGACATCGTCCGGCATGCGCGGGCATTCACCGAGGCGGCCGGCCTGCGGTCGGCGGACACACCGACGGTGACACCGTTGGGGCCCATGGACTTGGGAACCCTTGGCTCCTACCTGCTGACCCACATGCTTGGGCACGGCTATGACATGGCAGCGGCACTTGGCCGACCACACATGATCGACCGTGACAGGGTCGATTTGGCGATGCCGTTTCTGCTCACTGCGATGCCCCGTGTCGTCGATGCACGAGCGGCTGACGGGCACAGTGCCTGTTACGAGCTGAGGGTGCGCGGCCTCTCCCGGCTCACAGTGACGTTCACCAACGGCACGGTGGCCGTGCACGACGAGCCCCCGCGCCGTCCCGACTGCACGATCCTGATCGAACCGATCACGTTCTTCCTGCTCGCACTGGGCAGGCGCAGTGCCACCGGTGCCATCGCCCGCGGCAAGGTCCTCGCCTGGGGACACAAGCCCTGGCTCGCGCCAGGTTTCCCCGCATTGTTCACCGCACCATGACGGACGCTTGCCTGGTCCCGCCCAGGGAGCACATTGAGCTTCCTCGAGGTGCGAGGAGTGATGCCGGCGCCGCGCGTTCGCACGCTGGACCCGATGGCGCGCTGATCGAGCGCTACGGCCTGTAGTTCCGCTCGGCCAAGTCCGGCTTGCGGCGCTTCCCAAGCTCTCAGCTCGGGAGGCTTGGGTCGTCTGCGTTCGACAGAAGCCAGTGATGGCTCCGGGACGGGGGGCCGGGCTACGTGCGGTGCGCCCGCGGCACCGTGATGCGGACACTCCGGGCCGAATCTAGACTGGCCAACGCCTGGAAAGTTCCGAATCAGGGAGATGTGCACCGTGGCCAAACGAGGCAACAAGCGACGTGCCCGTAGGAAGAAGAAGGCCAATCACGGCAAGCGCCCCAACGCCTGACTGGCTGTTCCCCATCCGTTCGCATGGTCCGCCCGATTCGACCGAGTGCACATGACCGGCGACCGTGACCGGGCCATCGCCGACCGCTTCGGAGTCGTGATCCGGGACGGCGGGGGAGCGGCCTCTGGGCTCTCAGAGAGGGACCCTGCGGGCGCGTAGTGGCGCGTCCATGGCACGACCCCGGACACGACGAAGGGCCGGCCCGGGAGGAAAACCCCTCGTGATCTGGCCCTTCTGGCTGTGCCCCCGGCAGGATTCGAACCTGCGACACCTGCTTCAGCCTCGACCTTTCGTGATGGGCCGCCGACTCCGTCGGCGGCCCGTTTCGTTGCCGCCGGCCGAGGTCGGGCATGCCGTGCGCCCGAGTGTCGTCTCGGGTGGACGTCGGGTACCACTGCTCCGGGCTGGAACGTCCTCTCGTACGGCGGCGGGCGCGCCTCAGGGGTCAGGACTCCGTGCCGGACTCCTGGGGGAAGAAGGTGATCAGCGTGGCGGTGCCGTCCTTGTCGACTGTCCGGACCGCCGGCTCGGGAATGTCCTGCGTGGCGACGTCGATCTCCGTGGGGTGCCACACCAGGTGTCGCAGGACGACGGGGTAGCGCGGCGACCGTCCGCCGACGGAGACGACCACTACGTCGTCCTTCGGGTCGTACACGATGGTGGCGAAGGGCAGCCGGTTGGCTGCGTACTGGTGCCCGACCTCGGGGTCCAGTACCTCTATGGTGACGAACTCCCCCTCGTGTTCCTCGGTCATCTGGTTGAGGGCGGTCTCCCAGGTGCTGCGGTCGAGCGTTTCGGTGCCGGCCATCGTCGTTCCTCCTCCGGTGGCAATCTGCTCTCTTCACGACGGTAGCCGCAACCCTGAGCGACTGCCTCGGCCTGACAGGTCGAGCCGTGCGGCCCTGGTGGACCTGCCTGGACGAGTCCGGGCCGAGGCCCCACGGGGCGGGCTCCGGTACGGGCGGAGCGGGGGCGGGCACGGCCTGCCGGACCCACGTGAACCGTCAGCTGGTGGCGAGAAGGTGCTCCAGCCAGTTGCGGCGTGCCGCGACAGCGGCCTTGCTGATCCGCGCCTCAGGGGCTTTCCGGTCGAAACCGTGGATTCCGCCGGGCCACACGTGCAGCTCGGCTTCGCCGCCGGCCTGCCAGATCCGGTCGGCGTAGGCGAGGATCTCGTCGCGCAGGCACTCGGCGGAGCCGACGTCGAGGAATGTGGGCGGCAGGCCGGCCAGGTCGGTGGCGCGGGCGGGCGCAGCGTACTGCGGCACGTCAGCTTCGCCCCGGGCGTCGCCGAGCAGCGAGCTCCAGGCGAACCCGTTGCGGCTGCGGTCGAAGAGTTCGACGTCGTCCATCTGCAGGGCCGAGGCGCTGTCGTTGCGGTCGTCGAGCAGCGGGGCAATCAGCAGCTGGCCGAGCAGGCGGGGACCGCCCTTGTCGCGCACGGTCAAAGCGAGCGCGGCGCCGAGGGTGCCGCCGGCGCTGAAGCCCGTGACGACGATGCGTTCCGAGTCGATGCCCAGCTCGTCCGCGTGGTCGGCGACCCACAACAGACCGGCGTAAGCGTCGTTGATCTGGGCGGGGTAGGGGTGCTCGGGCGCGAGCCGGTAGCCGACCGAGATCAGCGTGGCCCCGAACCGCTCGGCCGTCTCGAGTATCTGGTCGAGCCCGGTGCGGTGATCGCCACAGTAGAAGCCGCCGCCGTGTATGAAGTAGAGCGCCGGCCGCGATGCGGGCGCGCCGGAGGGTGTGCACACCAGCAGCGGGATCTCGGGGGCGCCGTCCAGGCCGGGCACCGAAGGCTGGAAGACGGTGAAGCGCCCGCCATGGCTGAGGTCCTCGAGCGCCGCCACTGCGGCGTCGACCTCCGCGCGGATCACCGACAGCTTCTCGAGGCTCATCGGCGCCAAGTCCGGTTCCTCCGCCAGGTAGGCGTCATGAGCGACCTGGAGTTCGGCATCGAGAGGAACGGGAACGGCGGGCACGGTCTTTCCAGGTTGAAGATCCATACGCGCACGCTAGCGCCCCTGTTCCTTTCGCATCATCCGGATTTCAACACCTTGCCGGTCGCGCAGCAGGGCCGGGCGGATCAGCGGCGCGGGCCTGCTCGATCTCGATCTCGCCGTGCTGCGGGACCAGGCTGAGCTGTTCGGGCCGGTGGCCTCCCCGGCCACGGCACGGCGGGTGCTGAACCGAATCGACGAGGCGGCCCTGGGCCGGATGCGGGCGGCCAGGGCTGCGGCCCGCGAGATCGCCTGGGCGCAGCATGCGACATGGACGGTGCGAGTACCTGGTCTGGGAGGCGGCGTGGGACCGTGGAGGTGCCCGGGGCCGGTCTCGTACCGCTCACCTCCGCTCGCACGGAGATGCAATTCGGGACTTTCGAGGTCGCCTGGTCAGACACGCGGCGGCGAGAGGTCCGTCTTATGGAACTCTCTGCCACTTACACTTTCGCCGATAGCGGGAGGTGAAATGTGGGCGACGTGTATGAAGCGCCGGGGAGATCGCGGCGGCGTCTAGCAATCCGAGCAGCGCTGATTATCACACTCCTCGTGCAGTCGGCGGCAATCGTATCGCAGCATGTGCAGATCGATGATCTGCACGCACAGCATGTCGACCTCGTGGACCAACGCGTCACGACCGGGCCGTCCGGTCCCCCAGGTCCTCCCGGCCCGTCCGGCCCCGTCGGTCCGCCAGGGAAGGACGGGAAAGACGGCAAGGACGGAAAGGACGGCGAAAACGGTCACGAGGGGCCGCCAGGGAAGGACGGGAAAGACGGCAAGGACGGCAAGGACGGAAAGGACGCCGTCGCCCCACCTGCGCCGACCAGTAGTTAGGGCGACAGAATCCCACGTTATTTCCATGCAGTCCCGCTGTCACGCAACGTGAAGGATAAAGTGAGCATCGAAAACGAAGCGCCGCGAAAACGAGGGCGACCCCTTGTGCTCGGCGCCGCGCTGATCGTCGTGCTCATCGCTCAGGCAGCCGCCCTCCTCGCCCACCAGATGGAGCTCGACGAAATGCAGGTGCAGAACGCCGACCTCCGGGGGCACCTTGCCGATCAACTCCCCTCCGGTCCCCCCGGCCCCTCCGGTCCCGACGGTCCACGCGGCCCCTCCGGCCCGCCCGGCAGAGACGGCAGGCCTGGGGCCGAAGGGAGACACGGCCGACGGGGGGATGAAGGCGACCGGGGCAGGAGCGGGCATCCCGGAAGGCCGGGGAGGAACGGTCATGTTCGAGTGAAGTGATGCCGCCTGGCCGGCACCGCTTGAACCGGCCGTCACGGTATTCCACGACGAACTTCCCCCTCAGCACGAGCAGCGACCGCGGACCCGTGAAGGGTTCGCGGTCGGTGCTCGCCACGGACCTCTGGGCGCGGTCGTGGCTGGTCCTGAATCTCCGTGTCCGTTGGGGGTGTCGTCCGCGCGGACATCGAGCCAGGCCCAGTCGTACTCGCGGGTGCCCTTCGTTCCGTGTCCTGTCCGCATGTGCATCCACTGGTGCGGCAGCACTGTATTGATCACCTGATTTCATGGGCCGGTAGCTAGCAGGGCGGCTCGGCGTTCGCGACATCGACGTCGTCGAAGAGCGCCAGCATCCGACCCAGCACCCGGACACAGGCGGCGACGTCCGTGTCGGTGAGGTCGCCGGCCGCCTGGCGCAGCAGGGCGTGCTCGCGGGCGGCTATGGCCGTGATCGCCGCGTGGCCGTCGTCGGTCAGTCGGATCAGCGAGGAACGCTGATGCGCGGGGTTCGGGATGCTCTCGACGAGCTTCCTTGCAGCGGCGTCATTGACCATCCGCTGCACGAACTGGCGGCTCAGCGACTGGGCTCGACCCATCTGGGGGACGGTCATCGGCCCGTGCTCGCGCAGCAGGTCCAGCACGGCGCGTACGCCGACGGAGAGACCCTGGGTGGCCTCTAGCTCGATCTTGCGCTGGACGCGACGGTAGAGCGGTCCGACGAGGGCGAAGACCTCCATCAGCCGTTCCGGGAGCTCTTCGGGGGAGAGGAGGCGGTCGGTCTCGGTCACTGAATCATGATGACACCCCGGTTGCCATATGGACAACAAATGTGACACCTTTGTTGTCATGAATGGGACGTCGACACCCGCACCGGCCGCTGGCTCCACGCCCATGTTCGACACCTACGCGTCAGAGGACGGCCTGCTCGCCTATCGCGACGCCGGCCCTCGCGACGGCCGGCCGGTGGTACTGCTGCACAGCGGCTTCGCGGACCACACCCAGTTCGAGAACCTGATCCCCGGCCTGGCCGCCACGGGCGTCCGGGTCATCGCCCCCGACGCCCGCGGCCACGGCTTCTCCGCGAACGCGAGCAAGCCGTTCCGGCAGGCCGACGACCTTGCCGCGCTGCTGCAGCACCTCGATTGCGGCACTCCGGCGACCCTGGTCGGCGTCTCGATGGGCGGGCTCATCGCCATCGACACCGCGATCGAGTACCCCGAACTTGTCCGGGCCGTCGTCGTCAGCGGCCGCGGCATCGGCGAGCCCGACCTCAGCGACCCGTGGTCTGCCGCGAACCAGGAGGCACAGGCCAACGCCCTTGCCGCCGGCGACATCCCTGGCTGGCTGGAGAGCATCGCCCAGTGGGTACCGGGCCCCTCCCGCACCCTCGACGACGTCGACCCCGAAATCGTTCGCCACGTACGGGAGATGGCGATGCGCACCCTCATGAAGCACACCCCGGACGAGCCACACCACTGCGTTCCGGTCGAAGACGTGGCTTCCCGCGCCAAGGACATCACCGTCCCAGTCCTGGCCATCAACGGCGCCCTGGACACACGCGGTTGCCTCAACACCGTCGCTGCCCTCATGGAGGCCGTCCCCAACGGTCGCATCGTGCAGCTGGACGGTGTCGCCCACTACACGACCATGGAGCAGCCGGAGGAATTCACCCGGATCCTCCTGGACTTCCTGCAGGAGATATACGCCTCAGAGGGCTGGACGAGTAGGGGTGACTGCCCCGATGCGAACTATGGGCGCGGTGGCCGCTGAGGTCTGCCGAGCACGGCGCCTGCGTTTGATGCCGGCTTCGGGATCTGGCCGCTTGTGGCAAGATCGCGGGATGCTGCGACTCACCGATTTCATCATCGACTGCCCGGACACGATGAAGTTGGCGGCTTTCTACTCCGAGATGACGGGCCGTCCGATCAAGGAAGGCAGCTCCGAGGACTGGGCTGGCATCCAGTTCGGCGAGATCGAGCTGGCATTCATCCGGGTGGACGACTACCGCGCTCCGCAGTGGCCCGACAGCGAGCACCCCAAGCAGTTCCACCTCGACTTCGAAGTGGACGAGATCGAGTCCGAGCAGCGCCGCGTCCTTGACCTCGGCGCGACGCCAAGGCAGGACTTCATCGGCCCCAACGGCTACGGCTGGCAGGTCTACACCGACCCGATCGGCCACCCCTTCTGCCTGTGCCGTAACAAGGGCGTCATCTGGACCGACCAGGGCCCGATCTGGCCCAAGCGCGACTGATCAGCCGCCCACTTCCTCAGCCACCACTCTCCCCAGCTTCCCGCGCACACCCTCTACGGGTTCAAGGCCCGCGCACGGCGCGGGTGCGCGCTGCCTTTCGGCGGGGCCGCCGCCCTGTCTTCGCCGGCGGCGGCCCCGCCCGGCGGCGCGCTGCGTGCAAGCGGGCGAAGGTGGAGACGTCATCCGCCCAGCAGGTGCGCTACGCGCTGCCCACCACCCAGCGCCCCACCACTCCGGCCACCACCTGGGTGACATCCCACTGCACCCGCATCCGGCCCACCGCCTACGGCCGCCGCACCGACGGCAGCTTCGCCCTCTACGACTGAATGCCGTCCAAGGTGTGCCGTCTGTGGATGGATGCCAGTCTTCTGGCCAGAGTTGTCGATTTCTGGACGGAATCAGTTGCCGCTCTTTACATCTTCAGTCGGCACTAATCAAAAATGGCTCAAGGCTTGGGGCGCCGGTTCATTGCGCCGTGCGGCTGAGCACACCGCTCACGTTCAGCACCTCGTGACATCCCTGCGCCCTGCGGCCGGTGGCCGGAGTGCCCGGCTTCGCACAGGTCACCTCGATGGTCACGGTGTCGTTCGCGGGGATCTTGATGGGGGTGACCCAGTGGTAGTCCTGGTTGCGGAAGGTCTCCAGGGCGATCGTGGTGATCTTGCGGTCGCCGAAGCTGATCGTCATCACCCCTTCATCACCCTGGAAGTTGGCGACCACGATGTCCGTCACACCGAAGACGCTCGTCTCGGGCACCTTGTACGTACCCGTCTTGGTCTCTCCGCTGGACGTCTTCAGGTCGATGGTCGCCGAGCTCTGCTGACCGCTGCCGACCGTGGTGCCGTCCCCGGTCGAGGTGCCGTCGCCGCCCGCTCCGGAACCCTTGCCCTGACCGCCGGGCGAGGCGCTCGCGCCGCCGGAACCGTTGCCGGGTGTCTGCCCGATTCCGCCCTGCTCTCCTGCGGGCATGGGGCGCGGCTGGACTGCCTCGTTGGCCGCCTCCTTCGCGGCGCTGCGCACCGCCGGGCGGACCAGCGCGAACCAGGCGAGCAGCAGCGCGAGCAGCGCCGCGAGCACGGCGAGCAGCCACTTCGGGAAGATGGGGATCTGGACGAACTCGGCTTCCAGCGGCGGCCGGTCGGCGGTCTCGGCCGCCGGGGCCCCGTCCTGGACACCGGTCTCGGCGGTGGCCAGAGTGAACGGCCACGTCACCGGGGAGCCGAACCACACGGGCTTGCCCGTACGGACCCGCAGCCCCACGTCGACCGACTCGCCGGGCTCCAGCTTCGGCTCGGCCGGGTTGACGGCGAACGCCAGTTCCTCGCCCGCCTGGCCGGGGGTGAAGCCGACCTGCACCGGGGTGTTGCCCTCGTTGCGAACCGCCAGCCGATAGCGGCCGCGCAGCCAGCCGCGCCGGCGGCGCGGCTGCAACTCGGTGCGCAGCTCGTGGAACTCCGCGACGTGCACCGTGGTTTCGGGAACCCGTACCGCGTCGGGATGCTCGGTCGGCAGGACCCGTATCGCCAGGGGCAGCTCGCCGGCCCGGATCGCCGGGTTGCGGGGTGGCTCGAGACGGATCGTCACCGTCTCGGAGGTGCCGGGGTAGAGGGAGACCCGCGCGGGTTCCACGGTGGTCCAGGAGGCACAGTCCCCGACGACCTCCAGGCTGTAGGCCTCGACGATGTCGCCGTCGTTGCGGACGGTCAGACTGGTCGTGGCACTGCCGCCCGGGGCCACTGTCACGACCGGGATGTCGAGTCCGGGCGCACCGGGACCGGAAGAGGCTGCAGAAGGCGTCACGCCACCACGGTAGGAACGTCCGCAGGAGTGTGCCGAGGGGCGCGAGGGCAACACCCGGGCAGCCGTGGTGCCCGCAGGTGACCGTCAACCCACTTACCGGAGTGGGTGGTTGATGTCACTCGACGGCTCCCGCGCGCCGCCTTCGGACGTTCGTCCCGCCCCAGGTTTCCTTCCCCTGAACCCATGAAGACGTACCCTCCCAGGTCCTGCGCAGAGGAGAACACCTGCCATGTCTGCCTCCATGTCCCACGAGTTCGCCGCCGGCTCCGGGCATAGGGTCTCCGGCACCGGCCGGCCGGATCGGGTGACCGTGGCCGTCTACGCCGCCGATCCCATCCTGCGCGTCGGCGTCGGCCAGCAGTTACGCCAGCGCCCCGAGGTCGAGCTGGTCGCCGACGCCGACGCAGAGGGGGCCCAGGTGTCGCTGGTGGTCGTGGACCACGTCGAGGACGACGTGGCCGCCCTGCTGCACCGGCTGCGGCTCAACTCCGCCACCCGCGTGGGCCTCGTGGTCGGCACCCTCGGCTCCGGGGCGCTGCAACGCGTCATCGAGTGCGGCGTCCCGGCGGTGCTGCGGCGTGCCGAGGCCGACCAGGACCGGCTCCTCCACCTGGTCCTCGCGACGGCCAACGGCGAGGGAGTGCTTCCCGGCGACCTGCTCGGCAAGCTGCTCTCCCACGTCGGCAGCCTGCAGCGCTCGGCGCTCGATCCGCAGGGCCTGTCCCTGTCCACGCTGACCACACGGGAGGCGGACATGCTGCGCCTGGTGTCGGAGGGCCTGGACACCGCGGAGATAGCCCGCAAGACCGCGTACTCCGAACGGACCGTCAAGAACGTGTTGCACGAGATCATCACCCGCCTCCAACTGCGCAACCGGGCCCATGCGGTGGGCTATGCGCTGCGGAACGGGCTCATCTGACGCTCGGAGGTACGCCGGTGCTGCCCGAAAGCACACCGCACGCTTCCCCCGGATACGGCCCCGCCGCCCTGCCGCGTCGTACGCGGACGTCGCAGGGTGGCGGGGGCACATCCACGTGCCGCACCAGACCGCGAAGGGGACCCTCCATGCGAACCGCCGGCCCCGGCGGGCGGTACCGCCCGGGAAGACTCGGCCTGTCGTTGCTGCTGCTCGTCCCGCTGCTCGGGGTGACGGCGGCCTCCGGGCAGGGCGGCGCCGGGTCCGCGACGCGGCCCGCGGCCGCTGACACCACGGATACCCGGATCGCCTACGCCGGCACCAGGCACCGCAGTCTCGGCCAGGTGGCCACCACGACCTCCAGCACCCCGCTGTTCGGCGCGGGCCCGGCCCACCACGACGTTCAGCCGTCCGCCCTCGGCGACCAGATGGTCTTCGCGAGTCTGCGCGACGAGAAGATCCCGCAGATCTACCTCCGGTCCGCCGACGGCTCCGTACGGCGTCTGACCAGCGGCATGGACGCGGCGCACCCCCGGCTGACCCCGGACGGCAGGTCCGTGGTGTTCGACGCGGCCGAGTCCGGTGGCCTGGACGGCGGGACGCAGCGCGACCTGTGGCTGGTGCACACCGACGGCACCGGTCTGACCCGGCTCACCGACACCCCCGCGAACGAGGAGTGCCCGACCGTCTCCCCCGACGGGCAGCGGTTGGCGTACGCGAGCGACAGCGACGTGCCGGCCGGAGAGCAGATCTACGTACGGCCCCTGAACGGCGGCACCGCCACCCGCGTCACCTCCCCCTCGTACGGGACGGCCGGCGAACCGGTGTGGAACCCGGTGAACGACGACGAGAACCGGAACTGGATCGCGTACACCGCCACGACCACCGTCGACGGGCAGAGCGTGCCCCGGCTGCGGGTGACGAACGCGGACGGGACCGGTGACGAACCGCTGCTCGGGGGCGCGCGGGCACAGTGGCGTGCCCACGGGGCAGCGTGGCTGCCCGACGGGGACGATGTGCTGTTCCTGAGCCCCGAGATCACGTGTGAGTGCGAGGGCGACTGGGACCATGTGTTCAGAGCGACCGCCCACCATGCCTACCAGGTCCCCTCGCTCGTGCTGAACGAGGACCGGGAAATCTCCTCGGTCACCTGGTCCGGTTCGCTCGACGGCGGCGGTGCGGTGGTCGAGCGCACCTCGGCTTCCGGCCCGCACGCCGTGACGCTGCAGGACGCTCGGTCGGACGGGTCCGACCCGCGCGACCTGGGCCTGACGATCCTCAACGAGGACCCGGCGGCCGACACCGACACCGATCCCGCCAGGGACCCGCTGTTCCGGCCCGCGGCCGGGTACGACCCGTGGACCGAGCGGCAGAACTACACGCCCGACGGCCGCCGGATCGTGCTGACCCGTTTCGAGGACGGCTCCCAGGGCCGGATCGAGCGGATCTGGATCGCGGACGCCGACGGACAGAACGCACAGCCCATGCCGCTCGCGGGACGCGGCGCGACGGACTGGGACACCGATCCGACGTTCTCCCCGGACGGCAAGTACCTCGCCTTCACCCGGACTTCCCCGGGCGGCGTCGGCGGCGCCGGCCGTATCCTCGTCGCGGACGCGGCCACCGGCGCGATCACCGGGCAGATCACCCCGCCGGCCGCGGAGCAGACGGGCGGCGACGCCCAGCCCACCTGGTCGTCCGACGGCACGACCCTGGCCTTCACCCGCAACGAGGTCATCGGCGGCAACGGCGGCAACAAGCACATCTGGACCGTGCCGGTGGACAACCTGGGCCGGCAGCGTGACCTGAGTGCCACGATCTGCCCGGGTGACTGCGAGGTCATCGACGACAGCCCGGCGTTCTCGCCGGACGGGCTGAGCATCGCCTTCAACCGCAAGAGCGGCGGCGGCCAGGTCGACCAGGGCGGCGGCATCCTGCTCACCTCCCTCACCGGCGACGACTGCCGGGTGCTGACGCCCACCGCCGCCATCGGCCTGCCCGGAGCCTGCGGCCGGCAGCTGCCGGACACCTCGGCAACCGGACCGTTCCAGCCACGCGACGCCGCGTGGACGGCCGACGGCGAGAACCTGGTGATCAGCTCACGGGCCGAGGCAGCGGTCAACAGCCCGGAGAAGCTGAGCCTGTTGGACGTCGACTCCGGCGACCTCACCCCGCTCACCGGCACCCTGCCGGGCCGGCAGAAGGAGCCCAGCGTCCAGCAGTCCGTGAACCTCGCGGTCGACGCGCCCGGCACCACCCCCGAGGTCACGGTCGGCAAGTCCCGCACGGTCCAGGTCGGCCTGGTGAACAACGGCCCCGCCGCCTCCCCGGGCACCACCCTGACCATCGCCCCGCCGGCCGGCGTGCAGGTCACCAAGGTGACCCACCCCGGCGGCACCTGCGACGCCGCCACCCTCCAGTGCAACGTGGGCGTGGTGCGGCCCGGCTCCACCGTCACGGTGAGCGTCACCCTCACCGGCCTCACCGCCGGTGACCAGCCCGTCGACTGGTCGGTGACCGGCACGGTCCTGGACCCCGAGCCCAGCGACAACGCCGGCCGGACCGTGGTCCCGGTGCGCGAGGCCACCCCGGCGCCGACCCCGACCCCGACGCCGACACCGACCCCGACACCGACACCGACACCGACACCGACACCGACACCGACCCCGGCGCCGACACCGACCCCGGCGCCGACCCCGACGCCCACCGTGCCCGCCGAGCCGCCCGCACCCGACGCCGGACCCGGCGTGAAGGTCACCGCCCAGCCCGATCCGGGCTACGTCGGCGGGCGAGTCGTGGTGACCTACACCGTCCGCAACGGCCGCAACGCACTCGCGACCGGGCTGCGGCTGCACATCGGCCTGCCCAAGGGCATCCCGAACAACGGGCGGCCGCAGGGCTGCGACGCGTCCTGGGTGTGCGCGCTGCCGGACCTCAAGCCGCGCGCGAGCACCGTCGTGCGGGTGGTCCTCAGCCCCAAGAAGGCGATGAAGACCCAGGTCACCGGCAAGCTCACCACCACCGGTACGGACGCCGACAAGAGCGACAACACCACCCGGCAGAAGCTGCGCATCCTCCAGCCGCGGATCATCGCGGTGCCCCCGATCGGCAAGCCCGGCTTCGTCACCTCGGTGCGTGGCAAGGACTTCCCGCCGGGCGTGCCGGTGCGCTTCAAGTGGAAGCCGGGGATCACCGCGGCGGCGGCGCCGACGATCCCGCTGCCCGACGGCACGTTCATCGGCCAGCTGCTGATCCTCGCCAAGGACCAGACGGGGCCGCGCACCATCACGGCAAGCGGTCCCGGGTTCTCCCCGGTGAAGACCGACTTCCTGGTGGTCAACGGCAGCGTGCAGCCGCCGGACGAGGTGACCCGCCGGTGATCCACGAGGTCGACGAGGGGCTGCGCCGGCTGCTCGGCGAGTCCGGCCTTGAGGCATCGGGTGTCGAGGTGGTCCTCGACGCCCCGACCCGGGACTGGGCCGCGCGCCGCAGCGCACCGACGGTCTGCGTCTTCCTGTACGACATCCGTGAGGACGCGAGCCGGCGCGGCAGTGGCGCCGGGGAGGTGTACGACGAGGACGGCCACCTCGTGGCGCGGCGCACCCCGCCGCGCTGGTTCGAGCTGACGTACCTGGTCACGGCGTGGGCGAGCCGCCCGCAGGACGAACACCGGCTGCTGTCCCAGGTGTTGGCGACCCTGGTGGCCACCGACACGCTGCCCGCGCGGCTGCTCACCGGCACGCTCGCCGAACTCGGCCTGACCGTGGGCGTGGACACCGCCGGGTCGGCCGACGCACCGACCGCCTCCGACGTGTGGTCGGCCATGGGCGGTGAGCTGAAGGCCTCCCTCAACGTGCGGGTACGGGCACCGCTCGCCGGCATCACCAAGGCCACCGCACCGCCGGTCACCGAGGGCCTCGTCGTTCGCGCCACCCCGCGCACCGAGGACGCGGAGGAGGGCCGCCGGCTGCGCTACACGGAGACCAGCGACCCCGGTCCGCACGGCTACGCGGGCCCCCGTGACCGTCCCCCGCCGGCCAGGCGCCGCCGAAGGGGGGACCGGCAGCCGTGACACAGACCGCAGAACCCTTGGCCGCCGTCCTCCCCGGTGCCGAGGAGCACCTCTGGCTGCGCCTGCGCGCCGTAGAGGAACGGGTGCGGCACGCCGTGCAGACACGGCGCGCCGGTGACCCCGATCCCGACGATCCGTACCGCGGCCAGTACCTCACGCCCGAAGCGGCGGCCCGCATCCTGGACGAGCCGGGCGGGCTCGACGTACCCGGGCGGGAGCCGTGGCAGCCGCCGGCCGGTTCCGTGCTCGGCGCTCTGGCCGCGCGGTTCGGCCTGTCGTCCCTGGATCTGGACCTGCTCCTGATCGCGGTGGCACCGGACCTGGATGGCCGCTTCGAGCGGCTCTACGGCTATCTCAACGACGACCTGACACGCCGGCGGCCCACGGTCGGGCTCGCCCTGGAGCTGTGCGGGCTGGCCGGGGCGGCGTCCGCCCGGTTCCGGCTGGCGCCCGGGGCGCCGCTGGTCGCGGGCGGTCTGGTGGAGGTCACCGAGCCGGAACGGCCGCCGCTGTCCCGGGTGTTGGTGGTGCCCGACCGGGTCACCGCGCACCTCCTGGGGAGCACGCAGCCCGACGCCAGGCTCGCCGGGGTGCTCGGCGAGGCGCGCGAGGACCCGACCGCCGAGGCGGCGCAGGTGCAGCGGGCGGCGGCCGCCGCCGGGACCGGCGCCGGTCTCGTCCAGCTGCGCAGCCGGGGCGGTGATGCCGAGGGGCTGGCGGTCGCCGCCCTGTATGCGGCCGGGCTGCGCCCGCTCGTCCTGGACGCGGTGGTGCTCGCCCGGCGCTCCGGCGACGTACCGGCGCTGGCGCGGGTCGCCGCGCTGGAGGCCCGGCTGACCGGTGCCGGGGTCGTCCTCGGCCCGCTGGAGGCGCTGCCCGGCGAACCCGCCGAACGGGCGTGCACGCTGAGGGCGTTGTGCGCGGCGCTGCGCGGAATCCCCCTGCTCACGCACGGCACCGCCGGCTGGGACCCGGCGTGGGCGGCCGACACCCCCGTGGTCCTGACCGTGCCGGCGCCCGCCCCCGAGCGGCAGGCCGCACGCTGGCGGCACGCTCTCGAACTGGCCGCCGGTGACGGCTCCGTGGTCGACGACGCCGAGGCGCTCGCGCAGGCGGTCGCCGCGCACCGGCTGGATTCCGGGCAGTTGCGGCGTGCCGCCGACGTGGCGGTGCGGACCGCCGCCCTCGCGGGCCGTACGGTCCGCCCCGACGATCTGCGGACCGCCGTGCGGGCCCAGAACGGCGCGGGGCTCGACCGGCTCGCCCGCCGGGTGGAGCCGGGGGTCGGCTGGGGCGACCTCGTCCTCCCGCCGATCACCCACCGACGGCTGCGTGAACTGGCGCTGCGCGCCCGCCATCGCGAGCAGGTGCTCGGGCAGTGGGGGATGCGGCCGGGAGGTGGCCGGGGCCGCGGCGTCATCGCACTCTTCGCGGGCGAGTCGGGCACCGGCAAGACCATGTCCGCCGAGGTCGTCGCCGCCGACCTGGGCATGGATCTGTACGTCGTGGACTTGTCCACAGTTGTGGACAAGTACGTCGGGGAGACCGAGAAGAACCTGGAGCGGATCTTCACCGAGGCCTCCGCGGTCAACGCGGTGCTGCTCTTCGACGAGGCCGACGCGATCTTCGGCAAGCGCTCGGAGGTGAAGGACGCGCACGACCGGCACGCCAACATCGAGTCGGCGTATCTGCTGCAGCGCATGGAGTCCTTCGACGGCATCGCGGTGCTGACCACCAACCTGCGGGCCAACCTGGACGAGGCGTTCACCCGCCGCCTCGACGTGGTCGCCGACTTCCCGGTGCCCGACGCCGGCCAGCGCCTCGCCCTGTGGGAACGCTGCCTGGGCGACAGGTTGCCGAGGGCCGCCGACCTCGACCTCGCCTTCTGCGCGGACCGCTTCGAACTCGCCGGCGGCTCCATCCGCGCCTGCGCCGTCACCGCGGCCTACCTCGCGGCCGAGTCCGGCAGCCCGCTCACCATGCGGCAGCTGGTGGCGGCGGTCGCGCAGGAGTACCGCAAACTGGGTCGGCTGGTCCTGGAGGGCGAGTTCGGCCCTTACCTGGCGGCGGCCACCGGCGCTTGACGACAGGCCTAGTGCCGCGGCAGGCAACGTTCGCCCCGTCGCGACGCCCGGCACGCTCCCCCAAGCTCTCGGCTCCGCTCGAGCAGGGGTACCCCCACTCGCCGCACCGGCCGGAAGCCCGAGTACATCCAGTACGAGGGCGTCC